>JAEUSS010000257.1 GCA_016788685.1 Prolixibacteraceae bacterium
AAATTAAAACTGAACTTTTAGCTTTGTCAAAAGACCTGTTTATTAAAGAAGTGTGGGCCGAAAAACTTCGCGAGTTGATCTTCGAAAACAAAATCTGGAACGACATTACCCGCACAAGGATGTATCCAACGGTTGTTGGCAATGCATTTACATTTGTTCCTCTGGTGGGTGCGCAAAATCCTTGGGGAAAAACCTTTGCAGAGAAGGATCTCCTCCTTCCTTTCCCGAACGATGAAATGCAAAGAAATCCGAAGCTGGTTCAAAACCCGGGATACAATTAAGTAGTAAAAACTAAGTAGAAAGGCTGTATTGAAATCATCCTGGCGAACACCGGCAAGATGATCAAATACAGCCTTTTACTTTTAATCAGAAATCGAGAATGAACAACAAAACAAAAATCAGAAGCGTATACGAACAAATATAAAAGCACCCTCTGAACTCCTTTTCAGGTATTAAATCGTATTTTTGAGCGGGTTGATTTGAATCTCCCCGACTTTATATTTAACCTTATATAACGAAAGCTAATGAGAAGTATCATTTTATCAGTCTCTCTCTTACTAACTTTTTGCTTAACCCGAAATTCCTATGCTCAACAATTCTCCCCGGTCGATCAGGTGAACACCCTGATGGGTTCCGACTCGGAGTTTAAACTTTCAACCGGAAATACCTATCCGGCCATTGCGCTGCCCTGGGGAATGAACTTCTGGACACCGCAAACCGCCAAAATGGGCGATGGTTGGGTTTACGCCTACGATGTTTATAAAATCCAGGGCTTCAAACAAACGCACCAGCCCAGCCCGTGGATCAACGATTACGGACAGTTTTCATTGTTCCCGTTAACCGGAGACCTTAAAATTGCAGGCGAAGAGCGGGCCAGCTGGTTCTCGCACAAAGCCGAAGTGGCCAAACCGCATTACTACAGCGTTTACCTGGCCGACTACGACCTGACCACCGAAATTACCCCGACCGAGCGCGCTGCGATGTTCCGGTTTACGTTTCCGCAAAACGACCAGTCGTGGGTGATCGTCGATGCCTTCGACAAGGGCTCATACATCAAAATCGTTCCTTCTGAAAATAAAGTGATTGGCTACACCACGCGCAACAGCGGGGGCGTTCCGGAGAATTTCAAAAATTATTTTGTGATTCAGTTCGACAAAGCTTTTGCCGAAAGTCAGGTTTGGAGCGGAAAAGAAATCGTAGCCGGAAAATCGGAACTTCAGGACAACCATGTGGGCGCCGCCATTCGCTTTGTGACTAAAAAAGGCGAAAAAGTCCATGCCCGCGTAGCTTCTTCTTTCATCAGTTTCGACCAGGCCGAGCTGAACCTGAGAGAATTGGGAAAAGACAATTTCGATCAGATTCGTCAGAAGGGAAAAGACATCTGGAACAAAGAGCTCGCGCGCATCACCGTTGAAGGCGGAACCAGCGACCAGATCAAAACTTTTTATTCGTGCCTTTACCGCACCATGTTGTTCCCGCGTAAATTTTTCGAATTTGACAAGGACGGAAAGATGGTGCACTACAGCCCGTACAACGGACAGGTATTACCCGGGGCCATGTTTACCGACAACGGTTTCTGGGACACCTTCCGGGCCGTTTTCCCGTTCTTTAACCTGATGTACCCCAGCCTGAATGCACAAATTCAGGAAGGATTGGTAAATGCCTACAAGGAAAGTGGCTTTTTGCCCGAATGGGCCAGTCCGGGACACCGCGATTGTATGATTGGTTCCAACTCGGCCACTTTGGTTGCCGATGCCTACCTGAAGGGCGCCCGCGGATACGACATCAACACCCTTTACGAAGCGGTAATCAAAAACTCGAAAACCGAAGGCCCGCTTTCGTCGGTTGGCCGTAAGGGAGTTGATTATTACAACAAGCTCGGCTATGTGCCGTATGACGTCAAAATCCGCGAAAACACTGCCCGCACCCTCGAATATGCCTTTGCCGACTGGACCATCTGGAAACTGGCCAAAGAACTGAAACGCCCGCAGGAAGAAATCGACCTGTTTGCCAAACGCGCCATGAACTACCGTAATGTGTTCGATCCGGAAACCAAAATGATGCGCGGGAAGAACGAAAACGGGACTTTCCAAAAACCGTTCAACCCATACAAATGGGGCGATGCCTTCACCGAAGGGAACAGCTGGCACTACACCTGGTCGGTTTTCCACGATGTGCAGGGTTTAATCGACCTGATGGGCGGCAAAAAGGAATTTGTACACATGCTCGACTCGGTTTTCGTGGTGCCGCCAATTTTCGACGATTCGTACTACGGACAGGTGATCCACGAAATACGCGAAATGCAGATCATGAACATGGGTAACTACGCGCACGGTAACCAGCCCATCCAGCACATGATTTACCTGTACAACTACGCCGGACAGCCCTGGAAAACACAGAAATGGGTGCGCGAGGTGATGAACCGCATGTATGCCCCCACGCCCGATGGCTATTGCGGCGATGAAGACAACGGGCAGACTTCGGCCTGGTACGTATTTTCGGCCATGGGTTTCTACCCGGTAACTCCGGCCAGCGACCAGTATGTAATTGGCGCACCTTTGTTCCAAAAAGTCACCGTGAAACTCGAAAACGATAAGGAAGTAATCATCAGTGCTCCTGAAAACAATGCCGAGAACAAGTACATCAGGGCAGTGAGTTTTAACGGTAAAGATTACAGTAAAAACTACCTGAGTTACCCCGAACTGATGAAAGGCGCCAAAATTGAATTCAAAATGTCGTCAACTCCCAATACCAAACGAGGCATCAGCGAAAATGATTTCCCGTATTCGTTCAGCAATGAATTGAAGAAATAGAAATTAATCCGCACCAAATAAAAACAGGTAAAACCCGATCTTCGGATCGGGTTTTACCTGTTTTTATTTGTATTTATTTCAATCTTATCTCCCTCGCCAACCCCAATCCAGAGGACAACACATCTTTACCGCCGGAAATTTGTTTAGACGTTCGCAGTATTGAGCGTGAACCGTAAGCCCGGGAAACTTATCCGGAGTGGTTAATCCATCGTCTTATTCTCATCTGGCACTTCTGCATTTCCGTATTTCCGCTTTAGCCAGAAATAAACCGGAATACCTGAAAGAATGAGTACCAGTCCGATGGCTGCTTCGCGAGGACGTGCAACAACAGTATTCAGGAACAGACTTACACAAAACAGGATGTAAAACGCCGGAACGTACGGATAGCCCCAAACTTTATAAGGGCGATGTGCATCGGGCATTTTCCTGCGAAGAATAAAAACGCCTAAAGTGGTTGCGCCGTAGAAAATAAATACAGCAAAAATCACCATATCGGTTAACTGATCAAACGTCCCCGACAACACCAGCAGCGAAGCCCAGATGCCTTGCCACAGCAAGGAGTTCGATGGCACATTAAACCTGTTCAGCTTGCCTATCCCGGAGAAAAAAAGTTTCTCACGCGCCATGGCATAATAGGGCCGCGAACCGGTGAGAACACTGGCATTGGTACAACCCAGCGTAGTTAAAAGAATCAGCAGTGAAATGAATAACACACCTCCGGTTCCCCAAAAGCTACGCACAGCCTCAACCGCAGCAATCTGGTTTCCGGCCGCATGAACCTGCTCCAGTTCAGGAATGGACAGCACCGACAAATAAGTGAGATTGACCAGTAAATAAACGGCAATAACCACAAAAACCCCCATCACAATGCCGCGCGGAATGTTGCGGCGCGCATCTTTGATCTCGCCACCGATAAACCCCACTGAAACCCAGCCCTGATAAGCCCAGAAAGCAGCCAGCATAGCTGTGTAGAAGGACGAAATACTCACCGAAGCGCGGGTTGCAGACTCATTGGTAAAAACATCCGACAACGATGCTTCCGAACTTCCAAGTCCAAAAACAATAATGGTAAAAATTCCGGCAACAACCATATAAAGAATGGCTTTACTTAACCCAGCCCCGCTTTTCAACCCCAAAATATTGAGGAAAGTTAAAATCAGAATCAGCGAAATAGCGATTAGTTTCACTCCAAAATCCTGAAACGGGAAAAAGACCCCTCCTACTGAAAAATGCTGCAGCGATCCTAAAATTTCGGGAACAGGAATAATACTGTTGAGCGATTGCGCAAAAACATAGGCCAACGATGAAATGGTAGCTGTTTGAATAATCGTGAACAACGACCAGCCATACATAAATGCAAAAAAACGGTTGTAAATCTTTTTCAGGTAGACGAATTCACCGCCGGTATCGGCCAGCAGTCCGGCCACCTCGGCGTTGCTCAGCGCACCAAACAGGGTAATAACACCTCCGGCAACCCAGGCCAGGATGATCCACGATGAAGAGTGAAGTTCAGCAGCCATCGGGGCAATTTTCTTATATACCCCTGAACCAATGATATTTGCAACCACAAATATAATCACATAGCCCAATCCGAGTGCCCTTACCAGATTCCGTTGATTGCCCATAGAGAATGTGTTAGAAAATTTAAAATGAGGATCCGAAATTAAGAAATAAGTTAGATTTAGACAGCAATTACATCTAAGCAACAAGGTATAATTTAATCTTATTCTTCATTACCTCAATTTCCATCAAGGTACAACTTTTCGGAATTCAGAAGCCCAACGTCCGATTCACTCTAATGATTTCGTTCAATTACATTGTAACCTCCACAATTATTCTGACTTAAAACGCCGGAAAGGACTTCGTTTATACCATACGATTGATTAATATTGTCTTTTTAAAAACATTTTTCAGCCCCAAATGCATGGACAAAACCCCCTCATCTGCCGCCAACAATAACCTATGGTTCAACAAAACAGACACAATAAAGCCTATGATCAACAAGCTAACCAAATCGGGAAAAGCAACGATATTTCTCTGTCTAATGCTTGTCTTGCCGGTTTCGGCCATTTATGCTCAGTGTGCCTTTAAAACGATCGGCCATCGGGGAGGCTCGTCCTACTATTATCCCGAAAACACCTTATTATCACTCGAGCAAGGCTTTATCGAAGGCATTTACGCCGCCGAGGTTGATGTTCGTCATACCGTTGACAGCATCCTGGTATTAATGCACGACTCGTACATTGACAGAACAACAAACGGAAACGGAACTGTAAAAGAGCTCAGCCTTGCCTACTTAAAAACACTCGATGCCGGAAGCTGGAAAGACCCGAAATTCAAAGGTACGCCGGTACCCACATTAACCGAGGCCCTGCAACTGGCGCATAAATATCAGCGGAAGCTATACCTGAACATGAAAGTGTTTGCACCAAAACTTATTGCACGGGCACTCCGCGAAGCCAATGTCCCCAGCGACATCATCATGCCCGACCCGGATGACCTGAGAAAAGTTGAAGAATACCGCAGAATCTTACCCAACACCCCGTTGGTCTATTTTGGCGAACTTCCCGAAGATGCCGGCGATGCTTCTTTTTATACCTTCCTGAAAAATAACGGAGTAGCCGCCATTGAAATTCCTGCCGATTATATCCGTTTTGCAACCGATGACTATTTCACCCGGTTACGCAACATGGCCCACGATTACCAGCTTGAATTATGGGCATATACCGTAAACGACCAACCCTATTTTCAGTTACTGAAAAACTTCGGAATTGATGCCCTTGAAACCGACAGGCCCGCGGAAGCCAATCATTTTTTTTGTGATAATTTACCCGCCGGATTTTTTCCGGAGAAATACATTACCGGGCAATGGGATTTTAACAACAACCTGCAGGGAACCATTGGATCACAACTGGTAGTAATGGGCGATCCGGATGTCCCGGACCAAAAAATCAGGTTCGGAACAACTCAATCCTTCAACCTACCCCTCATCGAAAACTCCGATGTAAACATTGCCCGCATTCCGGCTTTTGATGCCAATCATGCATTACGTTTCTTTTCAAACATTGCTCCGGAAGGAATTCCGGGAAAACTCGCCTGCGACAATACCTATTCCCTGGTCTTCGATTTGCTTAAACCTTCAGGAGAAAATACCTATACCGCCATTTTCCAGACAAGCAACCAAAATGCTGACGATGCTGATTTTTTCCTGAACGGCCCCTCCAACACGTTTGGCATATTCGGCGAATACAGCGGAGGCTTTGCTGACAGTACCTGGGTTAGACTTGCCCTGGTTTTTGATTTGTACAACGAAAAACTCCACCAGTACCTCGATGGTGACTACATCGGCGCCATTCGTTTAGACAACAGTCAGGACGGACGTTTTTGCATCAACAACAACTGGGGTGTTCAATCTTCGAACTTCTTTTCTGACGAAGACGGCGAGACGAATCCGTTATTTGTAAGCAGCATTCAGATACGCAATTATGCCATGAGTGCTGATGAAATCAAAGACCTTGGAAAACCCAAAGCAAACAAGATTAGCAAGGTGATTTTATCCGATCCGGATTTACCTTGCCCTGTTTTTCATGAAGAGCTGGATTATACCCGCGAAGGAAATACCATACATTTAACTGCAAACGCCGGAAACCAGGTAAATTACAAATGGGAGATGAACAAAGGAAACGGATGGGAATATCTGTCGGGAACAGCATTCCGGGTAGCTGGACCAGCTAAGCTGCGCGTCGACGGCAACACCGATCAGCTGAGCGGATACAAATTCAGGTGCATAGCCACGAACGATTGCCAAACAGTTTCCAATGAATTTTTATTCTCAGACATTGTCAGTTCTGATCCAGACAGGGAAGTCGCGGGCGGATTATTCATGATGTACCCAAACCCGTCTGACGGCACAATTAACATTAACTTTTCACAGCCTGATCAAAACTACACGATTACCATTTATTCAGTCCTGGGAATTGAACTGTTTAAAAGGCATTCGGTTTCAGGCCGATGGCAGCATCATCTGACCAAAGGCACCTATCTGGTCCGTGTCAGCAACGACAAACAGTCGGAAGTAAAAAAACTTTTGATTACGGAATAGGAGAAAACCAGCAGACGGGAATGAGAATCATTCGCCCTATTTGCTTATTTTTATGCTGAAATTAAACAACAAAGGCTATGTTAAAAGAACTTATCCTGAAAAACCGAAGTTATCGCCGTTTCTTCCAGTCAGAACGAATCAGTAAATCCCAGCTGCGTGCTTGGGTCGATCTGGCCCGGAATTCGCCTTCGGCCCGAAATATGCAGTCGCTCAAGTACATTCTGAGTACTGAAGAATCTTTCAATTCTCAAATTTTTGAATGCCTTTCCTGGGCCGGATACCTTTCATACTGGAAAGGGCCTGAAGAAGGCGAACGTCCGTCGGGCTACATCGTGATGGTGCACGACACCCTGATTTCGGGCAACTACCTGTGCGACGACGGAATTGCCGCCCAAAGCATCCTGCTGGGAGCCGTAGAAGCCGGATTTGGAGGCTGTATTATTCATTCGGTCAACCGTACCAAGTTAAAAGAAATTCTGCGACTGAACGATCAGTATGAAATCGTCCATGTACTTGCCCTCGGCAAACCCAAAGAAACAGTCGTGATAGATGAGATCAAAGAAGATGATGTTAAATACTGGAGAGACGAAGACCAGGTACATCACGTTCCGAAGCGCAGCCTGGATGAGATCATTCTGGAAATGAAGTAATATTCTATAGTCTTTCTTTTTGTGCCTTCTTTCTCAGGATTTAATTTTTGAACCTGGAAATTAAAACTCAGATCATACTTAAAATAGGAATAGATGAATCACGGCTTGTGATTCATCTATTCTATTTGCATATTCTGATTAAGAGTTACCTCGAAACATCAAGCACAACTCTTCAGAACAAACACTTCTGAAAACATCCAAAAGTGAATTAATAACCTGGATTCTGTCTTAGTCCCGGTTCCACTTTCAGGCTATTTTCATGAAATGGCCACATATAATTATGAGGCTTAAATGAACGATCTTCGATTTTTAAAGATACCAATTCGCCATTTATTTCGCGAGTATGTCCCATCGCTGGCTTATTCAGGACATCTTCCGAGATTCGCCATCTTTTAATGTCATCGTAGCGCAGTCCTTCGCCGGCAAATTCAATTCTTCTTTCATTCCGGATCAAGTCAATCCATTGTTGCTGAGTATATGATGCAAAAGACGGCAAAGTAACATTAGCCACAGACATGTCAAGTCCAGCTCTTGTCCTTACTTGGTTTATGCAGCTTTTGGCCAGATCATCAACATCGTTCATCATAATTTTTGCTTCTGCGTAGGTAAGCAACACCTCGGCATAACGCAAAATTCCATACTCCATCGTACCGCCAGATTTGAATGCATCAGCATCTGCCACAAACTTCCGGAACCAATATCCTGACTTACTGGCTCTTTCATTCTGATAGTACATCGGGTTATTTTCATTGTAAATGTTAATTTTCTCTCCATAGAAAGTGTCTCCTTGCCCCATGATACTTGCACTGTAACGTGGATCACGATTCAACGTTGGGTTGAGTTCATATTCTTTCTGGGTATGAAGCGGACATTCGCTAATCTTCCGTCCCTGTTTTGTCCAGTATGAATCAATCAAAGATTTTAACGGAACTACGTATGATTGTCCGTTACCTGTTCTAAAATGCGGACCCAAATACTGAAAGGAATTGGAAGCTGCATTACTATTACTTTCGCGGTTCAAGTGTACAATAAATTCTTTATTCTTTGAACAGGCTGTATATTGGAATAAAGCACCATAATTAGGATGCAACTCCCATAATCCGCTATCCATAATCTCCTTTGCAAGTTTGGCAGCCAACTCATACCTCTCGTTATAGAGTGCATACCGCATAACCAAAGCTTTCAACGAATATCTGTTAAACATGTACTTATCGGTAGTATATTCTTTGTCAGGTAAGCCGGCAGCTATTTTTTCCGATTCGTTAAACAGATATTCAAGTATTTCGTTTTTGGGAGTTGCCGGCTGTTTGGCATCTTCTAATGTTGCCGGTTTTAAATGGAATGGAACATCGCCGTACCAAAATGTCAACCGGAAATAATGCCACAAACGCAAGGCTTCTAGGATACTTTTATATTTTGCCCTGACGGCCTCGTCCTGCACATACGGAACGTCTGTATTGGCGATAAAAGTGTTCAGTCGTCCTAAATGTTTCATGTGCAACTCATAATAGTACAAAAAAGTACTTGTACTACTATTAAAGTTCCCATTTGCAATAAGTTGACTGTGATGTCCTTCAACTCTCCCGTAGGCATTATCCGATTTGGCGTCATTCATGTAAAACAGGAGCCCGGCTGCCGATGGGTGGGTAAATACGTCCAGATAGCTACTGTAAACAACCCGGCGTAAGTCTTCTTCACTATTATAAAATTCATCAAAAGATGTCGCTGTCGGATCAGTCTTATCTAAAAAGCTCTCACATCCGAATAACGTAACTGATAGAATTATATATATAAGTTTTTTCATTTTGCTAAACTTTTATTAATTACAATATGGTTGCTTTTATTCCAAAACTATAGGTAGCCATTCTTGGATAAATACCATTACCACCATCTCTTTCCGGCTCTAAACCTTCCCATTTAGTGAAGGTGAATGCATCCTGAGCGTTAAAGTAGACCCGCACGTTTTTAATGCTTTTACTAATCTTCGGGAATGAGTAACCAATCTGAATTGTTTTAATTCTGAAGAACGAAGCATCACTTAGCCAAACATCACTCAGGTTTGCATTTGTACTCGCACCTGTCCAAACACGGGGGAAGCGGCTATTCAGATTCGTGGGAGTCCAACGATTATCCATATACTCCTGACGTGGTGTCCCTAAACTATTGCTTGCACCGTCCATAATTACCGGATAACCTTCCAATCCCTTTAATCGGCCCAGTCGTTTACCAACACCTTGTCCTAACATGGCAAAGTCCCATTGCTTATATCTCAGATCCAGATTTATTGAATAATTCAGATGAGGGAACGGGTCACCCAAATCAACTTTATCCCGGTTGTTAATAATTCCATCGCCATTTTGGTCGACATATTTGATATCGCCCGGAAGCGTGTTGGGTAATTTAGCTGCCGTAGCATCTACCTCTGCCTGATCTCTGAAAAATCCATTGCTTTTATAGCCATAGTAGTTGTCAACTGCTATTCCTTTATACCAAATTTTATCATTATTATCTTTAAAAATTAATGTATCCGACTCTGTGTATCCGGCTTTCAACACCTTGTTCTTGTTGTCAAAAACCATAGCACCAAGGCTATACTCCAGATCTCCAACTTTGTCTGACCACTTGGCCGAGAATTCCCACCCTCTGTTTTCAACTTCTCCAATATTTACCGATGTGGTTAAATAATAGGATCCGGTAAGTGGCGGCACTGGATAATCGGAATAAATAAGATCATATGATTTTTTGACATAAGTGTCGAAAGTTATATCAAGCCTATTCTTTAGGGTGGTGATGTCTACCCCAATGTTTGACTGCTTTTGTTTTTCCCATGTAAATTTAGAATTAGGAACACGCATAGTCCATCCCCATGTATTTACACTTTCCTGCCATAAATAAGGGGCAACATTTTCGTTACCAATTAACCCGTAGGAAGCCCTGATTTTTAACACATCTAAAATACCTTTGTCCTTAATGGAATGCATAAATTCTTCATTCTGGACATTCCATCCCAAAGATGCTGAGGGGAAAGTCCCCCACTTGCTACCGGGTGCGAATTTGCTGCTACCGTCAGCTCTCACCGTTGCCTCTACCAGGTAACGATTGTCAAATGAATAATTTAACTTCGTAAAAAACGATGATTTTGTAACTTCTCTAAAATCGGTATAATTATAACTCATCATTTCTGACCCAAGTATAAAATAGACTTTGTCTTTTTCGCCTCTTAAATCTTTTTCATAGTTTAAGACCCCTCTTGCAGTAATCTGACTGACACTCACTCCCTGTGTTGCGCCTACACTATTAGCCCAAAGATCTACCGGTTTACCGTTTCCATCGAAGAATTTAAAAGTCTCTCTTTTATATTTCTCCGCAGTCTTGTTTATCATGTAAGATAAATCTCCTGCAATATGCAAATTTTCAGAAATGTAATATCGGGGTCTCAGATTAATTATACTTCTATCGTCCAGCGAGTTAAATGACCCTCCACGTTTTATCGAAGCCAATGGGTTCATTTTATTGTGCAACTTATAATGCTCCGGCATTCCAGAATCGTAAAAAATCGCCTGTGTGGGATTCATTTTCCATGCGTTAGTATAAAGTCCATGCCCGTCTGAATTTGCCTGTAACCGACTATCCTGCACCCTGTGAGCGTAAAAGTCTGCAAGCAAAATAAACTTGTCAGCGATATTAATATTAGTATTAAAACGTGCGCTAAACCTTTGTGAACCTTCCTGAAAGTTAAGCCCCTGCTGATCCAAATAATTCAACATCAGGTTAAATGTTCCAACTCCACCACCTCCTGAAATATTTGCCGAGGTATTCGTGGAATAAGCATTCCTCTGCATGATGGCGTCCAGCCAGTTGGTATTCGGGAAATTGATTGGATCATCTCCGCTTTCGGCATGCTGAATATCTTCCGGGGTGTATAACAGGGTCTGTCCCTGGTAACCTTTTGCTTCATTATTTAGCCTCATGTAATCGGCTGAATTCACAAAATTTGGTAAATCGATGGGATCCTGAAATGCGACCCACGAATGTAAATCGACCTTGAACTCACCTGCTGATCCTCGCTCTGTCTCAATAATAATTACCCCATTTGCCCCACGGGAACCATACATAGAAGCTGATGCTGCATCTTTTAATACACTCATACTTTTTATCTGGTTAGGATCAATATCTGTTAATGATTGCT
>JAEUSS010000261.1 GCA_016788685.1 Prolixibacteraceae bacterium
CGAAGTACTCCGTCGTTACTAATCCAAAATTATCTGAGTATAAAGAAGGATAAAGCTCCTTATGTGGGTGATTTGGTTAAGGCTGATTTTGGCAACTGCATCATTACCGGAAATGCTATTGATGAAAATGAACTGGGATTAGGCCGCAACCCGGAGGGGCAGTTTAATTACAGATTTGACCGGTGTATTCTCCAGGTAGCTGATACGTTTAAGACGAACAATGCAGACCGTTTTGTGAATATTCTGAAAGGAGTAAATCCGAAGTTTGTAGACCCTTACAAAAAATATAACTTCGAGCTTGACACGCTCAGCAAAGCTAAAGATGCTGCCAACAGAGGTATAAGCAAGTTATATCCTTTTGACTTGAAAGGGCGCGACCGGTTTATGGATGGCGGTCCGGACATCGGTGCCCTGGAAAGACAAGAAAAGAAAGCCAAAAAATAGGGCAGGTTATCTTTCTCCGAATCCTCATTTTCCCTTTTTGTGAATAATATTTCTTTCAGAATGAGATCGCTGATTTTTATTGTTTGCATATATTCTTTGTTATGCCGGAACAATGGATTCGCCCAGAATAGTATTCCTGCGGAAGAGTTTTCTTTCATGTTTTATAATGTTGAAAATTTTTTTGATTGTGAGAACGATTCACTAACCAGTGATGACGAGTTTACTCCCGAGGGAGACCGGCGTTGGAGTCAGGCGCGTTTACACTCAAAGGCAGAGCGGCTGGCTAAAGTAATTCTGGCGGCCGGAAAGTGGAATCCTCCGGTTTTTGTCGGTTTATGTGAGATTGAAAATATAGCAGTACTCGAGTTGCTGACGAAAATAGCTCCGCTTAACAAATATCATTACAAGATTGTGCAGAAAGATTCGCCTGATGAACGGGGAATTGATGTCGCGTTGATTTATCGGGCTGAACTGTTCCGTCCGTTCAGCTATGAAGCGATTCCTGTTACCGACCCTAAGGATAAGTCATTTAAAACCAGGGATATTCTTCGGGTCAGCGGAGTGTTAAACGGTTGCGATACGCTGCATTTGTTTGTTAATCATTGGCCTTCCAGGTATGGTGGGATTATGGAGACAATGAAATATCGGCAGTTGGCGGCTGAAAGTCTGAAAAGATCAATTGAGGCAACGAAGGCTGAATTTTCCGATGCAAAAATAGTCTGCATGGGCGATTTTAATGATACACCGAAAGATGAAAGTATGTCATTGATTCTAAATGCAAAAGAATCTGATGATGCTGAAACAGACGATGAATTGGTCAATCTTTCTGCAGGTTGGCTTTCAGCTCCGGTACAGACGATTAAGAGCCAGTATACCTGGGATGTATTTGATCAATGGGTTGTTTCTGACGACTTTCTGACGACTGGCAGATGTTTTCGTTTCCTGAAAGCAGAAGTTTTTGATGCCGGTTTTTTGCTGGAACCTGACACTAAATTCGGAGGGGTTAAGCCAAAGCGCACGTATGTCGGGTTTAAATATCAGGAAGGCTTTTCAGATCACCTTCCTGTTATTCTGCGTGTTGAACTGTTGAATTATTGACCGGAAACTGGCTTTAATCCCAGTTCTTTAGCTTTTTCGAGCATAAACCGGTAGGCTTGTTCGTGGTCATTCTGAATAACCCCGTCCAGGATAGCTTCTTTTATTGCACTTTTAATCAGTCCGATCTCACGGCAAGGTGTAAGCCCGAATACTTCCATGATGGTTTCTCCGGTCACGGGCGGTTGAAAATTGCGGATATGGTCTCGTTCTTCCAGGTCCTTTAGCTTTTGCCGCACCAACTGAAAATTCTGGTAGTATTTCTTTACTTTTTCAGGATTTTTTGAGGTGATATCCGCCTCGCACAGTGTCATCAGGTCGTCAATATCATCGCCGGCTTCGAACAATAATCTTCGGATGGCCGAGTCAGTAACTTCTTCTTCTGAAAGTACGATGGGGCGCATGTGAAGTTCAACAATTTTCTGAACGTATTTCATCTTTTCATTCAGCGGGAACTTCATCTTCTTAAATAAAGCAGGGACCATTTTGGCTCCCACAAAATTGTGCGAGTGGAAAGTCCATCCCAGTTGGGGTGAATATTTTTTTGTAGCTGGTTTGGCAATGTCGTGCAACAGAGCCGACCATCGCAACCAGAGGTTGTTGGTGTTTGGTGCAATGCGGTCGAGCACTTCCAGGGTGTGGTAGAAATTATCCTTATGTCCGATTCCGTTCACTTCCTCCCTTCCTTTCATACGGTGCAGTTCTGGAAAGATAATTTCCAGCAGACCGGTTTTATCCAGAAGTTTAAATCCTACTGAAGGTTTGGATGAGAGAATAATCTTGTTCAGTTCTTCTCCGATTCTTTCTTTTGAGATGATGTGGATGCGTTTTTTGTTCTGTGCAATGGCTTCCAGTGTTTTTTCTTCGATGGTAAATCCCAGCTGAGTGGCAAACCGGATGCCTCTCATCATGCGCAGCGGGTCGTCAGAAAAGGTAATGCCTGGTTCAAGAGGAGTACGGATAATTTTATTTTCAATATCCTGAATTCCGCCGAAAGGATCAATCAACTCTCCGAACCGGTCTTTGTTCAGGCAAATCGCCAGTGCATTTATCGTAAAGTCCCGTCGGTTCTGGTCTTCTTCGAGAGTACCGTCTTCAACGAGGGGTTTCCGCGAATCTTCGTTGTACGATTCTTTGCGGGCGCCTACAAATTCCACTTCAAGTGATTGGTATTTCAGCATGGCTGTGCCAAATGTCTTAAATACATTTACCTGAATGTTTGGGCCTAATTTCTTCGCAACCATTTCGGCCAGCTGAATACCGCTTCCAATGGTTACTACATCAATGTCTGGCGACGGGCGATTCAATATCAGGTCTCTGACGAAGCCGCCAATCACGTAGGTTTCCTGATTGATTTGGTCGGCCAGTTCGGATATCACTGAAAATATGGGATGGTGCAGGTGCTGTTTCATGTAATTATTTCCGGAATAATCGTATTTAAATACTTATATATGACAATTTGTTTTGAATCGTGACAAAATTACAATTAATTGCATTTTAGAACTCAAAACAGGCTTTTAAATTTGTTGGCACACGAATTGATATTAATATATCGAAAAATGTGTATGTTTGTATAATTAAAATTTCAAACCATGTTAGAACATTTAACAAAAGAGACTTTCAAAGAAAAAGTATTCAACTTTGAACTCAATAAAGAATGGAAATACGAAGGAAAAACGCCTTGTATGATTGATTTTTACGCCGACTGGTGTGGCCCATGCAAGATGGTAGCACCTGTGTTGGAAGAACTTCAGAAAGAATATGGCAGTAACCTTGTCATTTACAAGGTCAACACTGAAGATGAACGGGAACTGTCAGCCATGTTTGGCATTCAAAGTATTCCGTCATTGCTTTTTGTTCCTGTTCAGGGGCAGCCTCAGATGGCTATGGGGGCTTTGCCCAAGTCAACGTTTGAGAAAGCAATCTCAGAAGTGCTCAACGTACAAAAGCCAGTGATCAACTAGGATTTTTACGGTAGCAACTCCAGAATTTTCTCGAGGTGAATGCCTCTGGAACCTTTGATCAGTACTAATTTGTTTTCAATAGGTTGTGTTTTTAGGTAGTTTGAAAGAAGTTCGACATGTTCGAACTTCTTTTTTTCTGTCCGGTCTTTGGTATTTTTAAATTGAGGGCCGATGAGAAAAACATCGGTGAAGTTTTGATCTTCAACGTAAGTAACAATTTTCTGGTGCTCTTCATCGGAAACCTCCCCAAGTTCGAGCATATCACCCAGAATGACACATTTATTGTCATTTTTCATTGATGAAAAATTGGTCAGAGCTGCCATCATACTGGTTGGGTTAGCGTTGTATGCATCCATAATAATGGTGTTTTTTTCTTTCCGGATCAATTGAGAGCGGTTGTTCGACGGAGTATACCCGGCCAGAGCCTCCTGAATTTTAAGAGGGTCCACTTCAAAATATTTTCCGACACAGGCAGCGGCCAACAGATTTTCGAAATTATAATCCCCAACCAGCTTCGATTTCAGGTAAAGCCATCCTTTGTTAAAAAGCGCTTTTACCACCAAATAATTATCGGTACTGGCTGATTCACCGGGCATAAAATAATTGGAAGAAGTCCCGTAACTGATTTGCCCGAGCCCCTCAGCTTGCTGAACAAGCAGCGGATTGTCGGCATTCAGGAAACATTTGCAGCCTTTGTCCCTCAGGAAATCGTACATCTCCGACTTGGTTTTGATTACACCTTCAAAAGACCCGAATCCTTCCAGATGTGCCTTCCCGATGTTGGTTATAATTCCAAAATCAGGATTGGCAATCTCGCACAGGGTTTTAATTTCTCCAGGATGGTTTGCGCCCATTTCCACTACTCCGAATTCGGTGTCCTGATTCATGGC
>JAEUSS010000266.1 GCA_016788685.1 Prolixibacteraceae bacterium
TGGGCTCCCGGGCCGTAAATAATATTCAGGTCGGCCTCCTGATTTTGGTTTAATTTTTTCAGTTTTCCTTCATCCAGATAATCTTTCAGGCTGATGGTGGCCCGTGTTCCGAAAATAGAATCATCAGCTCCCATAAACGGAGCAATCAACTGATCGATGTCGTTTTCCGGCTTGTATGCCTCTTCAATATTGGTCCAGTGTACCTTCTTTCCCAACATTTCCAACTCGGCATTCAGTTCATTACGAAAGCTTTCAAAGAAAACACCGATGTAACCATCGACAATTACCACTTTTTGCGAAGCGATTTTCCCGGCCAGTGATTTTAAATCATGAAAAATCTGTCCTTCTTCCAGTTTTAATGACGGATAAATATCGTATCCTGATGCTTTTTTTGCTTCTTTTTCAAAAGGCATCAAAAACTGAGTTGTCTTTCTTTTCTGTTCCATTCTAATTTTTTTCTATAAATTAAAAAACTGTATTTTCTTTCCCCGGCTACAACCTGTCAAGGTCTTCCGCCTTCAGTTACGCCAATATTTTTACGAAACGAACTGAGCTCTTTACTTAATTTTTGTTGTTGTTTCCGGTATTTTTCCGAGTCGTAGATGTTCTTCACTTCTGTCGGATCTTTCTTCAGGTCATATAATTCCCACGAGTCGATGTCGGGGTCGGTTCCGCTACCTTTCCCGTACCAGTGCATCAGCTTGTATCTTTCGGTTCGGATTCCGTAGTGTTTCCGAACCATTCCAACGGCTGGATAGTCGTAAAAATGATAGTACAACTCGTTCCTCCAGTTTTTTGCCTTCCCATTCCTGAAAAGCGGCGCCAGTGATCTTCCTTCCATTTCGCCGGGGACTTCAACACCCGCCAGATTCAGGAAAGTGGGCGCATAGTCGATGTTTTGCACCAGCTTGTCGCAAACTGTTCCGCCTTTAATGAGCGGAGGATAAGAAATAATCAGCGGCGTGCGGAACGACTCTTCGTACATGAATCGTTTGTCGTACAGCCCGTGTTCTCCGAGTAAGAATCCCTGATCTGAGGTGTAAACGATGATTGTATTATCCAACTCTCCCTTCTTTTCCAGGTAGTCAATCAAACGGCCCACTTCATCGTCAACCGAGCGGATTGTGCGGCAATAGTCTTTGATGTAACGTTGGTATTTCCAGCTAATCAGTTCCCGCCCTTCCGGTCTTTTCGCCAAAAAGTCTTTGTTCTGAGCCGCATAAGCTTTGTCCCACACAGCACGTTGCTCCTCGGTCAGTGTATTCATAGCCATCGGCCAGCTGTCTTTGATATACTGAAGTGTCGGCTCGTCTTTCAACTCCTCCACTTTCAGATCGAACGCATATCCCAGATGTTTTGCTACAGTCAGTTCCTGAGTTTGCATCTGGCTCCCCCGGGTGCTGTAATCGTCAAAAAGTGTTTCCGGCTCCGGAAAAGTGACATCGTTAAACAGGCTGAGGTTTGGCAAATCGGGCATCCAGTTTCGGTGCGGCGCTTTGTGATTGACCAGAATGCAGAAAGGCTGACCGACTTTGCTGTTATTTTCGAGCCATTTTATCGCGTGATCGGTAATCAAAGTCGTTGCATATCCTTTTTCGGGGACGTATTTACCATTGGTTTCCGGAGTCCGGAATCCAGGATTATAGTATTCACCCTGATCAAACAGCAAATCGTAATAGTCAAAACCTTTGGGCTCGACATTTAGATGCCACTTGCCAAAAACAGAGGTTTTATAACCAGCTTTCTGAAGAAGCTCGACAAACCATGTTTTGCCGTTATCCATCCGGTTGCCCAAAAGAGTCTGTCCGTGCTGGTGGCTGTACAGGCCGGTTAACAAAGTTGCCCGGCTGGGCGTACAAATCGAATTTTCGACAAACGCGTGGGTAAACAGCATTCCCCGCGAAGCCAGCCTGTCGATA
>JAEUSS010000287.1 GCA_016788685.1 Prolixibacteraceae bacterium
TGCAGGAACCGGACTTTCTTTGATGGAAGTTTCGCACCGCAGCAAAGAATTTGTTGCTGTAAACAACGAAGCACAGCAACTTTTCAAAGATTTGCTCGATATTCCGGCAGGCTACCATGTACTCTTTTTAGGCGGTGGTGCCAGCTCCCAATTCATGATGGTTCCTTACAATATGCTCGAGAAAAAAGCAGCATATTTAAACACCGGAACCTGGGCCGACAAAGCAATGAAAGAAGCCAAGTTTTTTGGTGAAGTTGTTGAAGTAGCTTCTTCAAAAGCAAGTACCTACAACCACATACCCAAAGGATACACCGTTCCGGAAGATGCCGATTATTTCCATATCACATCGAACAACACCATTTACGGAACACAAATTCGCGAAGATATCGACTGCAAAGTGCCCCTGATTGCCGACATGTCGTCGGATATTTTCAGCCGTCCGCTTGATGTTTCGAAATATGCCATTATTTATGGCGGGGCTCAGAAGAACCTTGCTCCTGCCGGGGTTACTTTCGTCATTGTAAAAGAAGATGCATTGGGTAAAGTAACCCGCAAAATTCCGACGATGCTGAACTACAAAACTCACATCGAGAACGAATCAATGTTCAACACACCTCCGGTAGTCCCGATTTTCGCCGCACTTCAAACCCTGAAATGGCTGAAAGAAATGGGCGGCGTTAAAGTGATGGAAAAAGTGAACATCGAAAAAGCGGCTATCCTTTACGACGAAATCGATCGCAACAAACTATTCAAAGCCAACATTCCGGATGTAAACGATCGTTCGCTCATGAATATTTGTTTTGTGATGAATGACGAATACAAAGAATGGGAACCCGAATTCCTCGCTTATGCCAAATCTCTCGGAATGCTTGGACTGGAAGGGCACCGTTCTGTTGGCGGATACCGGGCCTCAACTTACAACGCACTTCCGAAAGAGAGTGTCATTGCTCTGGTCGAGGCGATGAAAGCGTTTGAACAAATGAAGCTTAAATAAATCAGAGAGAAAAGCAGAATGGGGGTTCTGCTTTTCTTTTTATAAAAAACCAAATCTATGAAAAGGGTATTAATAGCTACTGAAAAACCGTTTGCTCCGGTCGCGGTAAAACAAATAACCGGAATTCTTACTGATGCAGGCTATGACGTGAGAATGCTTGAAAAATATACGGCAAAGGCCGAACTTCTGGAGGCTGTAAAAGATGTTCACGCCATCATCATCCGAAGCGATGAAATCGACCGTGAAGTTATTGCCGCAGCCCAGACTCTCGAAATTGTGGTTCGTGCAGGTGCCGGCTACGACAATGTGGAGCTACCGGCAGCCTCGGAAAAAAACGTCTGTGTGATGAATACGCCCGGACAAAATGCCAATGCGGTTGCCGAACTGGCCATTGGATTAGCACTGTATGGCATTCGCGAATTTTTCTCCGGAAAATCAGGCGGTGAACTTCGCGGAAGAACAATCGGATTGCACGGATATGGCTATGTAGCCCGCAATGTTAAGCGTATTGCAGAAGCATTCGGGATGCGCGTCCTGGTATACACCAGGTACAGCAAGGCACAGGCAGTCGCCGAAGGTCTGGAACTGGCACATTCGCTTGAAGAATTGTATGCCGCTTCTGACATTATTTCCATCCACGTACCGGCCCGCGGCGAACACATCAAATCGGTAAGCTATGATGTCATGAAGTTCCTGAAAAATGGTTCCATCATCGTAAACACCGCCCGCAAGGAAGTCATCAACGAAGAAGATCTGCTCCGGATCATGACCGGAAACCCAACCATCAAGTACTTATCCGACATTGAACCCGAACAAAAGACGACCTTTCAGGAGCAATTTAAGGGAAGATTTTACTGTACACCCAAGAAACTTGGTGCCCAGACCGACGAAGCCAATACGAATGCCGGCGTTGCCGCAGCCGAACAAATTGTGAACTTCTTCGAAAAAGGCGACCAAACCTTCAGGGTAAACGTCTAATTTTTTTGACCAGAAATACGGATGATAAATAAGTGGATCGATGACCAGCTTTTTTCCGGGATGGACTACTCCGGACAGAAGCTGGCACAAACAGAGTTTAACAATTGTACATTTCAGAACTGTAATTTCACAAATGCAGATTTATCGGAGAGCGATTTTGAGAAATGTCGGTTTGAAAATTGTAATTTCGCGCTGGCAAAAGTTACAGGTTCGGGAATGAAGAATGTTCATTTTTCGGGGTGCAAACTCGTTGGACTGAACTTCGATTCGTGCTCCAACTTTCTGTTCTCGGTAAATTTTCAGAAATGCGCGCTCGACTATTCCGCGTTTACAGCAAAAAAGATGAAGGCAACAAAATTTCTTCATTGCTCGCTGAAAGAGGTTGATTTTTCGCAAACCGACCTGTCAGGCGTCATTTTTCAGAACTGCGATTTGTCGAAAGCTGTTTTTTACCAAACAAACCTTGAAAAAGCTGATTTCCGGACAGCTGAAAACTATTTGATAGATCCGGAGAAAAACAAACTTAAAAAAGCGAAATTCTCGTTTTCGGGAATTTCAGGCTTGCTCGAAAAATACAACATCGAAATCGAGTAAAGCAATCAGTTGAATATTAAAGTGGAAGGAATGAACCTAAAATTCAAGATCGTATTTTTCAATTTCATGATCTTCTTGATCATTTTTGATATCATTTATTTATTTGTCTGGATACTGTCGATACACATGAATCCGGCCAAAGCAGTCATTGCGGCCGGAATTGCAGCTGTTTTCACTCCCT
Source organism: Prolixibacteraceae bacterium (assembly GCA_016788685.1). Classification (GTDB taxonomy): domain Bacteria; phylum Bacteroidota; class Bacteroidia; order Bacteroidales; family Prolixibacteraceae; genus Aquipluma. The sequence goes on from JAEUSS010000287.1 coordinate 2,748, forward strand.
GGGCCCGGCCATCAAATCTCCAGTCAGGGCGCAAAGTGGTCATCCGGAGTTATGCTTACCTTTTATACAACAAATACCTTAAAAAGTAAAACAAATCAATTAAATACAGATTTATGGCTATCATAAAACCATTCAAAGGACTTCGTCCGCCAAAGGCTATTGCCAGCGACCTGGCCTGTTTACCTTATGATGTAATGAACAGCGCAGAAGCTGCTCAAATGGCCGAAGGGAAAGCATGTTCACTGCTCCACATCACCCGTGCCGAAATTGACTGCCCCGAAGGAACCGACATTCATTCGGAAACCGTTTACCTGAAGTCGGTTGAAAATTTCAATGATTTTCAGCAAAAAGGCTGGCTCGGACAAGACGAAGATGCCAAATACTACATTTATGCACAAACCATGGACGGCCGCACACAATACGGAATCGTGGGCGCAGCTTCGTGCGAGGATTATAACCAGGGCGTCATCAAAAAACACGAACTGACCCGTCCGGACAAGGAAGAAGACCGCATGATCCTGACCCGATACCTGAATGCCAACATCGAACCTGTGTTCTTCTCGTATTGTGCCGTTCCTGAGATTGATGCCATCGTTGATTCGATTGTGAAGAACCAGGAAGCTGACTATGATTTTGTTGCCGAAGACGGATTTGGTCACCACTTCTGGACCATCAACGATGCTGCCACCAACCAGAAGATTGAAGAACTGTTTGCAACCAAAGTCCCGGCCACTTATGTCGCCGACGGCCACCACCGCACCGCCGCCGCTGCCCGCATCGGACTGGAAAAGAAAAGCCAGAATCCGAATCATACTGGCGATGAAGAATACAACTTTTTCATGGCTGTTCATTTCCCCGATAATCAGTTACAGATTATCGATTACAACCGCACCGTAAAAGACTTAAATGGATTGAGCGAAACCGAACTTTTGGACAAATTAGCTCAGAACTTTGATGTTGAAAAGGCCGGAACCGAAATTTATAAACCTGCCAGGCTGCACGAATTCGGCATGTACCTCTCCGGAAACTGGTATAAACTGAATGCCAAACCCGGAACATTCAACGACAACGACCCGATTGGCGTACTCGATGTTACAATTTTATCTAACCTGGTACTCGATCAGATTTTGGGAATTGCCGATTTGCGCACCTCAACCCGCATCGACTTTGTGGGCGGAATCCGCGGCTTGGGCGAACTCAAAAAACGTGTCGACAGCGGCGAAATGAAAGCAGCTTTTGCACTGTACCCGGTTTCGATGCAGCAACTCATCAACATTGCCGATTCAGGAAACATTATGCCGCCAAAAACCACCTGGTTCGAACCAAAACTTCGTTCAGGATTGGTGATTCATAAACTGGATTAATCAAGTAAAAAGTATAAAAGCAAAAGTCCCGGAGAAATTCTTCGGGACTTTTGCTTTTAACCAGAACTTAGCCGAAAGAGATTTGTTTAATTGTGCAAAGCAAACAAAAATGAAAAATCAAACGAACCTTATTGCAGGCGCAATTTTTATGACCTTGGCAGTTTTGCTCGGCGCGTTCGGCGCGCATGCACTGAAAAAGATTCTATCGGCTGACATGCTGGCTATTTATCAAACAGCCGTTCAGTACCAGTTTTACCATGCATTGGGTTTGCTGGCCGTTGGGATCATCGGCTTGCACTATCCGTCGAAATGGGTTCGTTTGTCCGGTATTTTTCTGACTGCCGGAATCGTCATTTTCTCCGGAAGTCTTTATGTACTCGCTCTTTCAGAAATCAAAACAATAGGTGCGATAACACCGATTGGCGGCACTGCATTTATTATCGGGTGGATTTTGCTTGCTGTTGGTATTTGGAAAGCCAAAAACTGACTCTCATTTCAGATTTCCATCAGTTTCTTTACCTGTTCGCCGTAGCCCCGACCGGATTGCAGCTTGGTTTGGCCAATATCGTCGATCCGCACAATGAAGCAACCGTTGAAATGCCTGTTAATTTCCTTAATCCGGTTAACGCTGACCAAAAGCGAACGATGAATACGGATAAACCCGCTATCCAGCTTTTCTTCCAGGGTTTTCAGCGGCAAGTCGCAGAGATACGTTTTTCCGTCGCAAAGATGGATAGTTACGTACTTTTCGTCGGCTTCAAACCAGGCAACATCTTCAATTTTCACAAAAAGCATCCGGTCGCCCAGTTTAACCGGAATGCTGGTAATGTCTTTTTTAGGAGCCTGCTGCAAATAATTCCCGATCATTTGCAGCAGTTCCTGTTTATTGGAATTTTGCTTTAGCACATCCAGCTTTTCGATTGATTTTTGGACTCGTTCGGCTTTCACTGGCTTTACAATGTAGTCGATGCTGTTTGTTTCGAACGCTTGCAAGGCAAACTCGTCATAGGCAGTGCAAAAAACAACGACCGGCGAATGAGTGGTTTGCTGAAGCACTTCAAAGCCGGTGAGCCCGGGCATCTGAATGTCGAGAAAAACGAGGTCGGGTTTTAACCGGTCGATCAGTTCGCGACATTCCGGCCCGTTTTGCGCTTCACCAATCAGCTCAATTTTGTCGGCGTGATCTGCCAGAAGTTTTTTCAGCCGGTCACGCGCAGGTTGCTCGTCGTCGGCTATCAGGGTACGGTATTGGGAGGTTTGTACCATCATCGTTCAGATTATTCTGGTCATGCAAAATATTCAAATTGACTATCCGTGTTTCATAAAAAAATCATCTGACTTTATTCCCCCAAAAGCTCTAGCTTTAACGAAAGGCTGCTGGAATTACTTATCTGATAAAATCCCGTTAAGCTCAGATTCAAAATTATGCATCTCAAAGTTGTTGCTTAAAACATTTCCTTGCCGGTCGATAACGATATAGCGTGGAATTCCATTGAATTTGAATAGCTGGCGCAAATAATTATAATCGTCCACCGGAAGCCTGTAAATATTTTTCAATCCTTGCTCCTTTACAAATTTATTATAGGCCGTTATTGGCGAACTACGTTCATCTGTAATAAAAATGAAAGCAAAATCCTTATTATCCTTGTATTTCTCTCGGATCGGTTTCATTCGTTCAATTTCGCCAACACAGGGGCCGCAGGTAGTAGCCCAAAAATCGACAAACAAGACTTTCCCCTTAAACGGATCAACAATTTTCCTGAAAATATCGGTTGCAATACCTTGGGGAAGTTTGTATGCCGCAGCTTTTTCCTCGGGGAATGATTTCGCATATAACAAGTTACCTGTTTCAAGCAAATACGGATTGGTTATTCCCTTTTGAAGAAAGTCCCATATTCCTTTGGCTAGTTCACGGGATGATTCTTCAAACATAAATTTAAGTGATCTGACTTTTGCAATTTCATAAATCAGGCTGGGTTCGAGTCCCAGGTCCGATCGCAAGACGGAATCCTTTACCCGCCAACGCTCTTGATAATACCTGGCGAACCATGCTTTATTTAAAGGTTTAACGTACTTTTCTGCATAAGCCAGTGAGTGATCTTTGTTTCTTTCATAAAAATCTTTGATCTGATCTTTTTTACTTTCTGCCATCAGCATTTCTTTCTCAGTTCTTTCTTCCTTTTGGAGCAGCACGATAAGCTCCTTATCCTCTTCAGTAATGTTCTTATTTTCCTCCAGCAGATAAGTGAAAAAATCTTTTTCAGGCTTTGAAACGCTAGCTAATGTTCCTGCTTCCCCCTTTATCAACGGGTCACAAAATTCGAACCGGTTCACGAAAGTGCCAAAGTCTCTCAAAACCAACAGACTGTTGTCGTTGAGAGGTATTTCTTTGAGAAAATCATAATACGTTAAATCTGCCGGTATTTTTAGAATCTCGTTGGCCGTATCCTGACGAGCTTGATACTCACGATTCATTACAAAATCGAACAGGAGTGTTGCGCTTTCGAGCAAGGTACTGTTTCGAAGTATGCTTATAGCCTGAGGACTCAAAGTATTGGCTTTGACATAATTTTCAACTAATTGCTGATTGGCTTCCAATACCTTCATTTGCTCGCTTTTGAATTCCGCAGGAGTGAGCATTTTTATTTTCTTTTGGAACTCCTCATAATTGAGTTCGTCTGGGCTAAAACCAGCCAGCTCGGTGTTTATTTTTGCCAATGGTCCCTGGTAGGTTACATTTTTGAACTTGTAACGGACATTCCTCATTCGGTCGGCATTCAGAAATTCTTCCCAATCGAGAATCATCGCCAATGTTTGCCCGGATTCCAGGTAAAAGGGAATCCAATTATCCTTCAAAAGCATCATGGAGCATTTAGGGAACTCAAAAGGCAAATCAGCCTCAAAACGGCCGTCAGGATAAATTTGAACAACGGCCGGATAATCTTCTCCGGTCAGTTCATTTCTCATGTAAACGAGGCCTGTGGAAAACCCCAAACGTGTATCGTACCCTTTGATATACCCGATCAGCCGTCCGCTTCCTTTGCCAAAAAACTTTGGGGAATTCAAATCAACGGGGACTTTTGACTTCACCCTGCCCAACTCCTGATTCAACCATTTAGATACTTGAGCAGGCACTGCAGAACTGCCTCGCACACCAGCTTTGCTTGCGTCAAGCGATAGCCCATAAACCGATTTTCCGAAATCAATTTTTCTAACCAACTCGTCCAATGCGGGATAGATTAAAACAATTGTACTATCGCCGGAGCTTGGCATCGTAATACGTTTACCCAACTCGCCACCCTCGATTCCTTTGATTTGATACGTTTTTCCGGTTTCAGAATCACTGATGGCATCATCATTGGAAAATGACACCCACCAACCAGGGACAAAGGTAATCTGGACAGTCAACCGGGTTTCTGTATCACTCTGTTCAATTTTAGTGATATTGAAGATGCCGCTACTTTTTACTTCATACGAAGGATTAACAATTACTCGTGGTTTTACCGAACCTGCCTGCGAATAACCAATAAGCGATAATAACAACACAAAGGCTGAAAAAAATATTCGTTTCATTAAATGTTGCTTTAGTTAGGTTGTTTATCTATTGTCTATAAGTTTTTGCTTTGATTTATAAATATAGTTCTTTCATGCCTAATAAACATAGTTTGAACAGAGATTTATTTTTCAAACAAGTTCACATCCAACAGGTACACTAATTTCAATATACTTTTCAGTGCCATTTTGCCAGTTTACCGAAGCTTTTTTTCCGTAAATCAGCGAAATGCGTTCCTGCGTATTTCTTATTCCGTAGCCTGAAAGCGGGCCGTCGGGAAAAGCCGGACCATTGTCGGATATCCGAATTTTCAGGAATGAATTTTCTTTGAACACGGTAATAACGATTTCCCCGTTGCCGGTGATTTGCGAAAGCCCGTGCTTGATGGCATTTTCGACCAAAGGCTGAATGAGCAGTTGCGGAATTTGAATGTCCTGCAATTCTTCGGGGCAGTCGATCGTGAAATTCAGTCGGTCGCCAAAACGCACTTTCTCAATTTCGAGATATGTCCGGATGGCACTCAGTTCCTCGGAAAGCGAATTCATTTGCTTTTGCTCGCGGTTGATGGAGTACTTGAAAAAGTCGGATAATGCCAAAGCCATTTGCTCGGTTTTTCGGGCATCAGTCTGAGCCAGACTGGCGATTGAATTCAGCGAATTGTACAAAAAGTGCGGGTTAATTTTAGCCCGGAGCGACTGGAGCTCAGCTTGCTTGTTCTTTTCGGCCAGGCGCGCCAGTTCATTGTCCTTTTGCTTTATTTCGGCCTGGTTTATTGCTGAAAAAGAAACTAAAAAAATCCTCACGGTCGTCATTCCCAACGCAAACATCAATGGATAAACGTATCGCCCGTATTCTTCGTCAACTCCAAGAAACATCGAATACCACATCAGCGCCAGAAACAAGGCCACAAACAAATGGACAACAATCAGTGTCTGCTTTAAAACCTCCGACAAAGCAGAGAAATGCAATTTCTTCTCTACAAAAAACACATAAACAGCTATGACAGCAATAAACACATCGTTTACCAGCATGCTTCTGAATCCGTTGAGCGCTAATGTAAAGCTGAAATGCCGGATCGTCAGGTAAGTCATAAAAACCAAACTATACACAAAAATTCCAAAAAACAACTGAATAGCAAAGCGACGAAAACTCCAGTTGTGCCTCCTGAATACTTTTAACCCGATAAGTATTGACAAAATCAGAATTGCGAGCAGAAAACTACCAGCAACACTCATCGTTTTCAACAACTCTCCATACCGAAACTTATAGTATTCGTTTAGCCCATAAGTTGCAGAGAAGAATTCTTTGAATTGCTTTTTTAAGTCGGGAGCATATAGTTTTGATAAGATAAATTTATCCAATGGATGAAAAGTAATTGTCTCTGGCTTTTCTTCACAAAACACCATTTCGGGAATATGCTGACTCCCCGCACTGGAGTATGAAAACTGAACCAGCGACCGATATACCTGATGGTAGATTATCTTCATTCGCCGGGCTTCCCCGGCATCGGGCGGTATGAAAAGCCCAATTTCACGCGTCTGGATTCCTGCTTTATTTTTTATGCTTGATTCTGAAAACAGAGTTCCCGGTTCGGCAGGAATAAACCTTAGATTGGCATCGGCATATTTTGTCTCCAGTCGAATCTTGAGGGGGATCACTTTACTGAGTTCGTCAAAAACTTTCATAAAACAGGCAGAATCAGCTCTTCCAAATCCCTCACCTAATTTCACCCTCAACGTATCGTGAAATATTTTTGGATCATCTGGCTTCCCGAGGAACAGCAACCGGATCGACTTCCAGCCTGTCTCCTGCAACTCATTCGGCAAATTCCGGGAAAGCTGAATCGAAAAATCAGGAGCATAAAGCTGCTCGAGGATAAAAAGGTCGAGGGGAGAGAAGGTGATTTTCATGAAATCATTCTCGGCGAAAACGCAACCATCCATCTCTGGCACCTCCAGTTGCTCGTGACTGCAGATAACAAGCCCTCTGATTAGCTGATAATAAATAAACTGCGTCCTTTGATAACTAGTCAGTTCATCAGGAATAGGTTGATTGGCTTCCGTAAGATCGATTTTCTGATTATCTGGGAGGTCTGAAGGATTCGATGTTATCCTGTATGTTTGCCCTTCGCACAGTCCCAATGTCAGATTCCCTGATTTGTCGGACAATCCAATCTTCAACCTAGGAATGGCTTTTTGAAAACTATCAAGAAGCTTTTTTACAAACAATGAATCTTCAGAAGTCGCATCTCCGTTTAAATTGACAACAATATCCTTTTCATAAACAACAGGAAGATAATTCTTTGACAACATGTTGCCGATGATAAACTTCCATGCCAACTGCTTTTGCTCTGCGCTTAGCTCTGCTCCATATGAAAACCGGAAGCAGCTTAGCACAATCAGCAATAAAAAAAATCGTTTCATAAATCGATTGTTTTAAGGTTTAGTCAAAGTAAACCTTACTGCATCCAATTTAACAGATTTTTCCGACAAGCAGCATCATACATTGACAAACTGCACGGAGAAAGACCCGAGGTTAAACCGCGGCTGGCCGCAAAGCCGATAACTGACTATATTTCCCTGAGTTTTCTCATATTTCAAATCCATGATTTCAGTCTTCTTTATCCGATTATTTCCGGAGGCAAAAATTTTGATTCGGGAATGCTTATATTTGACCAATTGCAAATAAAACAGTAAACGATCATGATAAAAAGAATTCAACGAGTTGCTATTCTGTCGGTTTTGACGATGGTGGGCGCAGTGCAGATTTCGCTGGCCTGTACCAATTTTTTAGTTACAAAAGGGGCCTCGGTTGATGGCTCAACCATGATTACGTATGCGGCTGACTCGCACACCTTGTATGGCGAATTATATTTTCAGCCGGCTCAGGATCATCCGGAAGGGGCACTGCGCGACATTTATGAGTGGGACACCGGCAAATTTTTGGGCCGCATACCACAACCTTTACATACTTACAGTGTGGTTGGCAACATGAATGAGTTTCAGGTTGCCATCAGCGAAACTACGTTTGGCGGACGTGAAGAACTGGCCAAACAATCAGGTGCAATTATGGACTACGGCAGCCTTATTTATGTGGCTTTGCAACGTGCCAAAACGGCCCGAGAAGCCATTGAAGTAATGACCGGACTGGTTGAGAAATACGGCTATGCCAGCTCCGGAGAATCTTTTTCAATTTCTGATCCCAACGAAGTGTGGATTCTGGAGATGATTGGCAAAGGCGAAGGAGAAAAAGGTGCGGTCTGGGTTGCTCAGCGCATTCCCGACGGCTACATCAGCGGGCACGCCAATCAGGCCCGGATCACAACCTTCCCGATGGACGATGAAGCCAACTGCCTTTTTTCCAAAGATGTGATTTCATTTGCCCGCGAAAAAGGATGGTTTGACGGGAAAAACAAAGATTTTAGCTTCTCTGACATCTATGCTCCGGTTGATTTCGGCGGAGCCCGTTTCAGCGATGCCCGCGTATATGCAGGATTTAACAAAGTATATTCAGGAATGAAACAGTACGAAGAGTATGCCTTGGGAAATGTGAAACACGATGGCGAAAATAATTATCCGTCGAACCGGATGCCTCTGTGGATTAAACCCGACAAAAAGCTTACCGTACAAGACGTTATGGGCATGATGCGCGATCATTATCAAGGTACTGCGTTGGACATGACGCAGGACATCGGTGCCGGCCCGTTCAAACTTCCGTATCGCTGGAGACCACTGACTTTCAAAGTCGATTCGGCAACTTACGTGAACGAAAGGGCCATCTCGACCCAACAGACCGGTTTTTCGTTTGTAACTCAGTCGCGTTCGTGGCTTCCCAACCCCGTCGGCGGAATTTTATGGTTTGGTGTTGACGACACTTACAGCACCTGTTATGTCCCGATGTATTGCGGCATCACTGAAATTCCGCAATGTTTCAAAGTGGGGAACGGCGATTTGCTTACCTATTCAGAAACCTCCGCATTCTGGGTATTCAATGTGGTTTCAAATTTTGCCTATCTGCGTTACGATGCCATGATCCCGGATATCCTGAAAGTCCAGAAGAACCTCGAAGATAAATTTGTAGCTTATACGCCCAGCGTTGACGTGGCCGCCCAGAACCTTTGGAATGCCGGAAAAAAAAGTGAGACACTTCAGTTCCTGACTGACTATTCCGTCAATCAGGCAAACGGGATGACCAGCGAATGGAAGAAACTATCGCAATATCTGTTTGTAAAATTCATTGACGGAAATATCAAGAAAGAAAAGAACGGAGTTTTTGAACGTACCGAAACCGGAATGCCTGCAAACCCGGACCAGCCCGGGTATCCGGAATGGTGGAAAAAAGTAATCGTTGACCAAACCGGAGATCACCTGAAAATGACCGGAACTCCAGGTCATTGATTTCATCCGGTCGTCTGATTATTTTATTGAGGATCTAAGTGGTGAATTGAATAATTTTATTACTTTTGCGCCACATTTCCGCAATCTCTTACTCATTGATTTGATGTAATATTGCCATTAAAACTTAAAAAGATGGATTTAATTAAAGTTGCACAAAACGCGTTTGTTGCTGAAACAAAAGAACATCCGCAATTTAAAGCCGGAGATACGATTACCATTCACTACAAAATTAAGGAAGGTAACAAAGAACGTATCCAGAATTTCCGTGGCGTTGTTATTCAGGTAAAAGGAACTGGAATTACCAAAACCTTCACTGTTCGCAAAATGTCAGGAAACATAGGTGTTGAAAGAATTTTCCCTCTGTATTCACCTTTTATCGACCTGATTGAGGTGAACAAAAAAGGTATCGTCCGCAGAGCAAAACTGTATTATTTACGTTCTCTTACAGGCAAAAAAGCCCGTATCAAAGAAAAACGTGTGTAAGAAAATATTTTCTTTTTGCGAAGAGGTTGGTTCGAAAGTTCCAGCCTCTTTTTTTTGCGTTCATTTAACCGGCAAAACCAAATCAATCGACTCCGCTATAAATAAAAAAGCACCTACACATTTTACAGTGTAAGTGCCTGATCTGTTTTAGTGTCGGTTTGCAGGGATTCGAACCCTGGGCCCGCTGATTAAGAGTCAGCTGCTCTACCAACTGAGCT
>JAEUSS010000334.1 GCA_016788685.1 Prolixibacteraceae bacterium
AAAAAAACCGAGACTTTGCATAACATATTCACCAAACCAATAGGTTTTGTTCAGCTTTTCATCCATCGAAGCACCAAACACTGATCCGGAGAAAATAGTTACCAAACCGGCCTGACGATCCTCCTCCACATCCTGAACATCATCAAGCAACTGAAGATAAGCACCGTAACCAAACAAGAAATACCGTTGCGCTTCGGTTAATTTTCCGGCAACCAGATAGCCATCGGCCAAAACCGAAGCACCTCCTTTGGCCAGGCAAATCTTCAGAATTTCAGTCTCCGAAAGTTCGTCCGGATGCTGAATAAGCTTCAAACTATCGGTTTGCGCCTGATGAATTGCAAGTAAACTTTCAAAGACCTCCGGAAACTCAGCCCTGGAATACTGATTCTCGATCATTTCAACCAAACGAAAGATCGAATCTTCAGTTCCGGACACCGGTTTTAAAATCACTCCTGAAAGACGATCTTGAAAACGCTCGCTAAACACCATTTTTTCAAAGCCTGAAATTTGCGGATCGTCAATCAGGTTGTCGGTATAAGGATACAGCATGCAGTACGCAAAAACAGCAGGGGTAACTTCCAGCGGAATACCCATCACCAACTGCAGACCGCTCATGATCCACATGTTACGGCATGCCTGAAAAATATCACTGAATGACAATTGCGAATCAAAAGCCCTTGCCTGCCTGACAAACGAACGGGTAAGCCCGATCATCTCATCCGAAAACATCATTTCAAGCTGATAGTCGGTAAAATCGAGCCCGTTGCGTAAAAACCCACGGGTATTCGTAAAAAATAATTCCTGATCGGCTTCAGAAATTACCTTCCCGTTGACCCGATCTTTACGAAATGTTTTAACCGTATTCAGAAACTGATCCAGGAACTGTTCTTTCCGGAGCTTATCCGCTTTTGAATACTTTTTTGAGAACTCAGGCATTCGTGTAGCACACCCGTCCCAAATTCCGGCATATTGTTCGGTATAGTTCTGCAGCATAGTTTCGTTTTTTTGTACATGCAAGATCCGATTTTTCTATCTGCAATCAGAAAACAAAACGACCAACATCCGTTTTTTGCCGATAAATGAAAGTCTGAAGGCGGATAACATCCTGTGTCCGATCAACTAAAGCACATCGACTAAAATAATTGAATATTTTTTTTGACATTTTATGCCCAGACTATGTTTCGGAAAACAAAAATTCATATATTTGCAGCGCTTTGTACGAAAAGCAAATGCCCAGATGGTGAAATTGGTAGACACGCTAGTTTCAGGGACTAGTGACCGTAAGGTTGTGCAAGTTCGAGTCTTGTTCTGGGCACTGAAGAGAGTTAGAAATAACTCTCTTTTTTTATTTACCTCCATCCAAAATCCAGGAGACTAAGTTTTTCACTTAAAATCCCGGGACGGAAATAACTCTCCCTGTACAACCTTGCTGTCGAAATTATTTTTGCTTCCAGCAACTTCCTCCGCCTTCTTTTTATCACTATTGACAGGCTTCTGCACAGCCCCCAAATTGCGGCCTTCAAAATCAAGGCTCATCAGCTCATTCAGGTTATAACAAGCACTGACCACAACGTGAATAACTTCTCCGGCAACCTGTAGTTTGCCTTCTACCATGAGCAACCGCGATTGCAGAACCACTTTCCTGTACTGCTCAAAAGTCTTACTCCAAACTACCAGGTTAGCGAAACTAGTTTCATCTTCAATCGTGATGAACAACACTCCTTTTGCCGTTCCGGGACGTTGACGAACAGTGATCAAACCGCACACCCTGACAAACATGCCGTTTTTCATCTGACTCAATTCTGAAGCGGGCACAACCCCAAGGTGATTTAGTGACTGGCGAATAAAACTGACCGGATGGGCTTTTAAGGATAAAGAGGTACTGGCATAGTCCTGTATCACATGCTCTCCGGGTGTCATAACAGGCAGCTCAGTCCTCTGCTCTGTAGCACTTAGCGAAGGTGTTCCGGAAAACATTCCGGTTGGATGGTCATGCAAAGCTGACACCTCCCACAACGCCTGCCTGCGATCGAGACCAACTGAACGGAAAGCATCGGCATCGGCAAGCCGTTCCAGCGCAGATGGCGAAACTCCTGCATTGAGCAACTGATCAATATTCCGGTAACCTGTAAGCCTCCCTGATACCAGCATCTGTATATCTTCTTCCCGAAACCCTTTCACCTGCCGGAATCCTAAACGGACAGCACAACAGTGACCATCCTTTTCTTCCAGCTCGTTGTCCCACTGAGAATAATTAATATCCACGGGGCGTACAACAACTCCATGTTTCCGGGCATCAATCACAATTTGCGCGGGCTGGTAAAAGCCCATCGGCTGGCTGTTCAACAAAGCTACCGCAAAAATGTCGGGATAATAACATTTTATCCACGATGAAACATAAACCAACAGAGCAAAACTGGCTGCATGACTTTCAGGGAACCCATAACTTCCAAAACCTTCAATCTGCTTAAACACACGCCGGGCAAATTCTTCGGTGTATCCTTTTTCTACCATGCCATTGACCAGCTTCTCCTTGTACCAACTCACTTTCCCTTTCGATTTGAAAGTTGCCATGCTTCGGCGCAACCCGTCGGCTTCGGCAGGAGTAAAGCCTGCTGCAACAATAGCTATTTCCATGGCCTGTTCCTGAAATAACGGGACACCCAGCGTTCGCCCTAAAATATCTCCCAGTTCCTTCGACGGAAATTCTACCGGTTCCTCCCCGTTTCTTCGTCTTAAGTAAGGATGCACCATGTCACCCTGAATAGGTCCGGGTCTCACAATGGCCACTTCAATGACCAGATCATAAAAATTACGAGGCCTTAACCTGGGCAACATTGACATTTGCGCCCTACTCTCAATCTGAAAAACGCCAAGTGTGTCGGCATGACTAATCATTTCGTAAACCTTCGGGTCGTCCGGCGGAATATTGGCCAGGGTGAGGTTCAGGTTATAATGTTTTTCTGCCAGATCAAAAGCTTTCCGGATACAGGTCAGCATACCCAGCGCCAGCACATCAACTTTCATAAAACCAAGCGCTTCAATATCGTCTTTATTCCATTCAACATTCGTCCGATCCTCCATGCGGGCATTCAGAATTGGACACAGCTCGTGCAGCTTTCCCCGTGTAATCACAAACCCTCCCGTGTGTTGCCCCAACTGACGCGGAAACCCCATGTACTGTCCAGTCAGTTCCAAAACCTTTCGTAGATGTGGGTCTTTAGAGCTGAAGCTGGAGGAATCCGGTGTTTTCCCTTCAAACCAGTCATCGGTAAACTCGTATTTCGATTTCGAAAGCACATTAATCGCATCCACTGACAAGCCCATCGCCTTTCCCACATCGCGCACAGCACCTTTCCAGTGTACCTGCGTAACGGTGGCAACAATTCCGGCCCGATCGCGACCATATTTTTCGTAGATGTATTGCATGATTTCCTCGCGGCGTTCATGCTCAAAATCCACATCAATATCGGGAGGTTCATTGCGTTCATCGCTCATAAACCGGGCAAACAACAATTTAAATTTTGACGGATCAACCGCAGTAATACCCAGGCAATAGCAGACCACCGAATTGGCCGCAGAACCACGCCCCTGACACAGGATTTTCCGCAACCGGGCTTCGCGCACATAGTCGTACACAGTCAAAAAATAAGAAGCGTAGTCTTTACTCCCTATAAATTCCAGCTCCATCACTATTGTCTCTCTCACTTTTTCCGGAATATTCTCACCAAAATGCTCGTGAGCGCCCTTCCAGGTAAGATAAACCAGCTCTTCCATCGGGGTCCTGCCCTCGCTGGTAATTTCTTCCGGATAGAGGTATTTCAGTTCATCCAGCGAAAAACGACAGGCATCCGCAAGTTCCAGCGCCCGGCTAATTGCCTCGGGATATTGCCGGAAAAGACGATGCATCTCGTCAATTGGCTTCAGGTAGCGTTCCGCATTGGGATGCAGCTTGAACCCAGCCGAATGAATGGTACATTTTTCGCGGATACACGTCAATACATCCTGCAATTCGCGACGATCCGGAGCATGATAATGCACATTGTTGGTTGCTACCAGCGGAATGCCCAGCCTCGCATCCAGTTGTGAAAGTCGGAACAGTTTTTTATGGTCGTCGCCATTATAACCAAAATTTGCAGCAAGATACAGACTACTTCCCAGCGCTTCTTTATATTCTTCCAATGCTTTGGAAAATTCAGGATCGAAATCAAAATCAGCATTGAGCGATGACGGCGGTATCGCAATAAATCTTACACCGACAGCATATTTGTAAACATCGGCACGATACAGGTGACACTCTCCTTTCTCAGCACGAAGGTTGCCTTCGGTAAGCAATGCTGACAAATTTGCGTATGCAGATTTATTGGTTGGATAAGCCAGCAGGCTCGGTCCATCCAGCAAATCAAGGCGACACGCCGGTATGAAACGGATATTTTTGCCTCGTGCAGCTACATGGGCGCGAACAATTCCCGCCAGTGTATTCCTGTCGGTAATGGCAACAGCCTGGTAGCCCAGTTGTACTGCCTGCTCAACCAACTCCTCGGGATGCGAGCCTCCCCTGAGAAACGTAAAGTTCGAAGTTACCTGTAATTCGGCGTAGTCCATTATTCGCTGCTCCTCTGTTAAACAAAAAAACCATGCAAAAACCATTGCGGCTTCCGGCTCCCGTACAAGCCCAGCCTGAACAACCAGTAGCGGGCACCGCGTTCATCTTCAACCCGGTAATAATCCCGGGGAGGACCACTCTGAAGCCACCACTCCTGCTCTATACGCTCAGGGCCATCGGCGCGGACAACACGAACAACTTCACCTTTGTAACGAAAGTGCATCGGAGGATAATCCGGTAAAACCACCATTACTTCAACAGGCTCCGGCTCGGGTAGCAGATGAATGGGACGGGGACGATCGGTGCGCCATTCCGTCTCCGGCTGTTCATCCAGAGAACGAACCTCCTTTACTGAACTTTCCGGCCAGTGATACTCTTGTGGCAAATAGCGGCAAATAGACTGGACGCCCACTTTCCCGGCAATGTTATCTAACAATTCTGAGACAGCCGCCTGATCACGTGTTGCAGTACTCCACAAGGCTTCCTGAGTTTCGCTTACATCTTCAACCAGAGTTGCTTCCAGAGTGAATAGTTCAATCCCCAGCGCCGGTTCCAGTTCCGGCACCTTCAGTTCAAATAGCTTGAAAAGGTGTGCGACATTGCGCGATGCCCGGTTGGTGCCGACACTGATCTGTACGGTTTCGCCGTCCACGCGGTAACCTTTAAAAACTCCGGTGCGCATGCCCTTTCCTTCGCTGAAAAAGCGGCTGCACAAGGCTTCCAGAAGGCGCTTCAGGGCTATTCCGATTCCTGAAGCTGTGCGAATGGGTTCAAGACAGGGCAATCGTTCCAGATAAACCGGGGCAGGCTGAACAGGCGTCAATGGTTCCGGCATTATTCCCAATGCCTGTTCCTGCCTGACCAGCATGGCCTCGCCAAACCGGCGGCGCAGGTTCTGCCGGGGAATACCGATAAACTGCCCGATTTGCCGGAAACCGAGCTTTTCCATGCGCTGCAAAGTACCAGTATCCAGCCGCAGAGCTGCAGGCGGAAGCTGGGAAAGTGCCTCGGTCTGGTTTCCGGATTCGATGATCATTTCAGCTTTTCCGTAGTGAGCCACGGCCCAGGCAGTGCCAACGGTATCAGCTATGGCTGCACGCACATCATACCCACCCTTGCGAAAACGAGCTGTGATTGACTGAAGATATGGAAGCTCTCCGCCCCACAAATGCGGGCATCCGGATATGTCCAGAATCAGCCCGTCCGGGGAGTCAATAGCAACAACAGGACTGTAACGGAGACACCATTCGCCCAAATTACGGAGTAACTTTTCTTCAGCAACAGGATCATCCGGAAACACCTCAACCGAAGGCAATATGGCCCGCACATCGGCCACTACCATGCCGGGAGAAACACCATCCCTTTCCAGGCTTCGGCTGGATGCCTTAACCACCATCCGTCCGTGTTCGGGAGCATACAGCAGAAAAGGCTTATCCCGAAGTCCGGGACTGATTTTAGCCATCCGGTCGGTAGCCAGGTATCGGAACCAGATATAAAGATAGCGCCTAGGCATAGTGGCGTTGTTTTTGAGTTAGCGGCGGTTTCTCAACCATCCGGCTTCGGTCGGCAACAACTTTAAATGCACCATTTTTCCACTCGAACTGCCAGATGCCCGGCCTGCCGTTGCGGATTTTGACCAGCTCCACCTCCATACAGGGAAATCCCACGCCGGGAAGTTCTCCGGCCCGGCTTGCCAAGGGCCTGATTTTCCAGCGGGATACACAAGCCAGCGTATTCTCCGTGCGCGGACGCTGCCGGTGCAAAAACCCGGTTACTTTGCTGGTTTCGACAGCCAGTTGCAACCGCCGGGACTCGGCGAAGCTGATGTCCCGCAATTCAGCGACAACTGCCGCCAGCGAATTACATTTCAGCCCCTGCTCCATCACCCAAAGTGCTTCCTTTTCGCGCTTCACATCGATAAAAATAACCCGGTGCGGTTCTGCTCCGAAGAACTTCAGTGCCGGAGCGAACAATTTACGCCCAGTGCTTACCCACAGGCAGACACCCCCATTTTTCATGAGCGTACTCAGTAGCCCTGCAACAAATCCGTTTGCAGCAGCAGCACAAGCTTCTGTTGAGCTGATCAATTCGTGTATCGCTCCAACCGGGAAAGCGCCTCCCGGGAATGCAATATTTAACGGTCCCAGCCCAAAATCAAGCATCCGGCTATCCGGACCGGTGCCGAAACCTTCCACCGAAAGAATCTCCTCTTTCAGGCTCCTGATAATCGCTTTTTTTTCGGCTAACTCATTCATAATAAAAAAAACATTTTTAAATTTGTTACGATTAATAACAAATATTTGTTTCTAAATATAACAACCATATACTGATATGCAACGGATTTTTTTTGCCGGAAACATCAGATTTCTTCGCGGTCGCAAGAAATTGAGCCAGGAAACCCTTGCTGCCAGACTGGGTCTGACCCGTGCTAAGCTTGCCGCCATCGAGGCAGGCAATACCAAATCTCCGCAGCCGGAAGACTACCTGAAATTTTCTGAATTCTTCAAAATAAGTATTGACTCCTTGCTGAAAATTGACCTTTCGAAATTGGGAGAACTGAAAATCAGGGAGCTGGAAGCCGGGAATGATGTGTATATCCGGGGCGGGAATCTGCGGGTACTGGCTATTTCAGTTGACCGCTCGAACAACGAAAATGTGGAATACATTCCGGTAAAAGCAAAAGCCGGATACATGGCCGGATACAACGATCCGGAGTTTATCGCATCGTTACCAAAATATTCCCTGCCCAACCTTCCGGCAGACGGAACGTTCCGCATTTTTCCATCAACAGGAGACTCCATGCGACCGGTACCGGAAGGCAGCGACATCATTGCGCAATATGTGCCGGACTGGACAAGTATAAAGGCAGACACGCCCTGCATTGTTATTCTGAAAGGACAGCAGGATTTTGTCTTTAAGCTGACAACAATGAATCCGGACAGCACCATCCTGCTGAAATCACTCAATCCTGAATACAAACCCTACACCGTTGAAGCCAATGACGTGATGGAAATCTGGCGATTTTATGCCTATACCAGCCGGGAATTTCCGGAGACCCAACCGGAGATGACAACTGTTCTGATGGCCATCAGGAATCTGGAAGAAAAAATTGGGCAAATTCAGAAATAAGAACTCCGAAAAAAACAGTCCAATTAACTATCAATACAAGCAGATCTTATCGGGATTATAAAAATAAAAGCGCCCAAACCTTCCGATTTGAGCGCTGCTATTTCATTTACTAACAAACGATTAAGTGAGTGCTTTCTGAAAAGTCTTTTTAGAATCTTCACTACTTATTTCCAACACTATTACATAAGCCTGTTTGTTTATTGATTTTTCCGGACAGATAAAATAATCGTTGGGAGAAATCTCCTCAATTTTAAGATTCTTATCCGGAGAGCTTAACAGGTATGCCTTTTTAATGGTTTTCCCTTTGGGCAGAGTAACCCTGTATTTCCCTGAAATCGGTTGACTGAAAACAACCATGTTCACTTTACTCGGATCGGGCGATTGGGTGAAATAGCCCCAATCCTGCTTTTTGAGTCCAGCATAACCGCAATTATAAATGGCTTCGCTGTTGGGTTTCATCCACTGCCCAATTGCTTTTGCAATATTCCTTTCTTCCATACGAATATCGCCATTTCCCATTGGGCCAAAATTCAGCAGAAAATTTCCGTTTTGCGAAGTACACTGAACCATCATCTCGATCAATTCT
Organism: Prolixibacteraceae bacterium; assembly: GCA_016788685.1. GTDB lineage: Bacteria > Bacteroidota > Bacteroidia > Bacteroidales > Prolixibacteraceae > Aquipluma. The sequence goes on from JAEUSS010000334.1 coordinate 8,322, forward strand.
TCAGGCGTTTTCACATGACTGATGCTCCAATCCTTGTGGTAGCCCCATTGGTTTTCAGGTATAGTCATACAACATTCCCAATCACGCGTAGTTACTTTGGTATCCCACGCATCAGGCAAACGTCTTTCGTAGCCCGACTCGTAATCTCCCATTAACACGCCGTTGCTATCAAAGTGGCGGCTACCGTATTCATCAGCGCGCATGCGACTATTCACTATTAATCCCGGGCGCTTTTCCTTGAGCAGCTTCTCCAGTTCGTATGAGAACTGTCCGTTTTTCTTCCACGAAGCATCCCAGGTTCCGTCGAACCATAATCCTTTCACTTCGGGATAACGGGTAACCAATTCAACCAACTGATTTTTGGTATATTCTTTTAAACTCTCGAAAGCGACACGGTCTTCTTCGTTTTTGATGTCGTACCTCCAGCCAGTGTGGTGCCAGTCGAGTACTGAATAGTAAAAATTCACATCAATTCCGGCAGCAGTATAGGCATCGACAAACTCGCGCAAAAGGTCTTTTCCATATGGCGTATTTTCAATATCGAAATCGGTATATTGACTGGGCCACATGCAAAAGCCTTCATGGTGTTTGGTCGTAATAGTGACATATTTCACCCCCATATTTTTTGCAATGGCTGCCCATTCAACCGGATTATATTTAGGCAAATCAAACTGAAAGCGTAGCGAATCCCAGGTTGAAGTAGGTATTTTGGCCGATGATTTTAAAAACTCTGCGGCATAATTGTAGGTTTTCCCCTTCCAAACACCTCCGGGAATTGCATAAAGTCCCCAGTGAATAAATTGGCCAAAACGGTTTGAACGCCATTTTTTCATAGCTTCGTCCTGACGTGGCAATTCATTTAACTGTCCGTATTTCACGTCCTTTTTTTCCTTTGGCTGAGCGAATCCGGGAATAGTGAATAATGACAGAATTAATAAACAGAAAAATAAATTTCTCATGATTTGATTTAATTAGTTACTTAAAATTGATTCATTTGCTTAGAAGCCGAAATGAGCATCGTTATTCTGATATTCCAGACTTTCACGATTTTTCTCCTCGGTAAAAGTCCAATCCAACTGGTCTTCAAACGATTTGCCATCCTTACAGGCAACCGCCTTAACTGTATTTTTCCCTTGTTGAAGCTTCACATTCTCGAAAATGAAATGCACCTTCGTTGTTCCTTGCTTCGCTCCGGTTAATTCTTTGCCGTTCAAATAAACTTTAGGAGTTCCAATATTGGAATACACCGTTACTGTGGTTACCTGTTTCTCGCGATCCTGGTTACGGCGCTGGGTTAGGTATACCACCGGCTCTTCGCTCCAGTTGGCCTTATACCAGTAAAACGAATCTTTGCGAACTTTCCGGTCAAAAGTTACCAATCCTTTCAGGTTACGGGCATCAACGCCACCACGCGACCACATCGGGGCCGCAAAATCGAACATATTCCAGAGATAGGAAGCCAAAATATACGGATGTTTTTCGATTACACCCCACTGGACTTCGTGCATTTTTGTCTGGTATGTTTCGGGGAAATAATCGTCCCACCAACGGATAGTATTACCCAGATATTCAGTTTGATGATAAATATTTGAATCGGCTCCGTACTCGGTTAACATCAGTTTATGGTTCGGGTAATTTTGTTCAAGTCCCTGCACCCAGGGTTCAATATCAGGAATAGTCTTCTCATACCAGCCGAAATAGCGGTTCATCCCCTGAATATCAGCATTCAGATTGACCGGATGATCCATGTTTCCGTAGCCATTTACCGAGACCGTGTAGCGCCCCGGATCTTCGGTTTTTGCCAGATCATGCATTTCCAGGGTTAATTGAGAGGTATAATCATGAGGCTTGTATACTTCGTTATGAAGTCCCCAAACATAGATTGAAGGATGGTTGTAGCTTTGCCTGATCAGCTCTTGCAACTGCGATTTGGTATTTTCGGCCTCATCGCCGGTTACCCGGTTCACGAAGGGCACTTCAGCCCAAATAAGCAAACCCAAACTATCGCAACGTGAATAAACGTAATCAGATTGCTGATAATGAGCAAAACGAACCGTTGTTGCGCCTATTTCCATAATCATATCCAAATCGGCATCATGATGCCTGTTTTCCAGGGCACTTCCTAATTGCCACCAATCCTGATGGCGGCACACTCCGTACATCGGAATTTTTTCACCATTCAGGAATACTCCTTTACCGGCAACGATTTCTACTTTTCGTACCCCGAGAGGCTGGATGACCTCATCAAGAACCTGTCCGTGTGATTTTACCCGTGTGATTACCTTGTAAAGGTATGGGTCTTTTCTCCCGTTCCAGAGGTGAGGTTTTTTCAGGGAAAATGCATGTTCGAACGACTGAATCCCCTGAGGGCTCAAAGAAATCGGTATATTCTGCCGACTTACCGTTTTCCCCGACATATCGGCAATTTCTGTATCCAATTCGATATCGGATGCCTGTAAATTCCGGTTCGAAAGTTTTACTTTCACTTTCACCTCCGCACTTTTTTCGCTCACAGCATTCTGCGAAACATATACTCCGCCTGACGCATAATCGGTAACGGCAATATTCACCTTGTCAGTAACAATCAGCCATACCGGACGATAGATTCCACCATATACCCCGAACAGGCTGTGGTTAACCGGGATCACGTCCGGACGTGCCGAATTGTCCACTTTCATTATAATTTCGTTAGGCTCTCCGAATTTCACGGCATCAGTGATTTCGAATGAAAAAGCGGAATACCCGCCTTTGTGCTTCCCGATAAATACGCGATTCACATACAAATCGGCAACCTGACCGACCCCTTCAAAACGCAGGAATATTCTTTTTTCTTTCAAGTCCTCTGTCACATCAAATACTTTCTTATAACGTGTCTCTCCGGCATAGAAATTATTGTGTTTTTCCTGCATGTCCCGGGCATTCCAAGTATGAGGGATCTTTACATCTTCCCATTTCTGCTCCCAACTACTCATCAACTCAACAGCTTCTGTAGGGAAAGGCCCTTTCTTGAACTGCCAATTGTCGTTAAATTGAATCGTTTTTCGTCCTTGAGCATAAACACCCGCCAACATCAACATCCCAACACTTAGGGCGATAAATCTTCTTTTCTCCATCATTTCAATTTAAATAAATCATCTACTTCTTTTCATTTCCTCATCGACTAGAAATCAGGAATAAAAACAATGTCGTATTTCAATTCATTCAGTTTTTCATTCGACCAAACTCACACCATATTCTGCAATACTTAGGCCCAATCAAAGATTCCGGATTAAACGAAGCACAACACGTTTCATTTCCAACACTTAATATTTCACTGCTTTAAGAGTTTCCTGGCCCTGCGTATTCTTTAAGGTGACAATATAAACGCCATTGGTCCAGCCGCCACAACTAATCGACAAATCAGCAACCTCAGCCCTCGCTGGTGTATCCTGAAACAAACACTTCCCATTCAAATCCCACACATTAATTCCGGTAAGCGGCTGCTGCCCTTTAATATGCAAGCGATCTTCAACTTTACTGAAATAAATGCTGTACGACGGCTGAACAGTTGTTTTTATGCCGGCATTTGTGGCCATCGATTTACGAACGCACCGTACCGAGGCGTGGTGCCGGGTATTTCGGTTTACGTAAGCTACCGCGTTGCTTCCGTTGATCAATACCTCGTGAAACCATGCTGTGGAAGGTAACAGAAAACTGGCTTTCAATCCCACCTTGTCGGCGCTATCGTAGGCATTAGCATCTTTATTAAACACCCCAGCGGGCAAAGCATTAAAACCAACCTGCGCGGCTTTGGTTGCATTCACTTCTCCTTCACCTCTGGTCCAAAGACCATCAGTCTGGTCGTCCTGGTCTCCGCCACATTTCAGGCAGTTTGCAATATTGTTTTTATCCACTCCGTATGTTGAAGAGATAGTATTCATCAATATGTCCCATTGCGCCTGTGTGGGTGCACTCCAGCCATCGGGGCACCAGGTAGCCGATGATGCAACAGCGTTCGTCGGGTACATCCGTCCGTAGAATTTGCCGTCCGGATCATCTGACCCATACAAGCCAACTGTTCCCCGGGTTGACTCATTTATTCCATCGTAACCATCCCAGTCCAGATTTTCCATAAACCAATCGTACTCGCCATATCGTTTGAATAAATATTGTTTATTGTCCCGCGAATCGGTAATTTCCCCTGTTTTAGTTGAATAATTGCAATATTTACTGATTGAAGCAGCACTATCTTTCGGGCGATTTTCTGTGGCGGGTTTCGAACTTGAAATTCCGACTAAGGGAAGAGGCAAGCATGAAGGTTTTGAATATGGAGAGCTTAGATGCAACTGATCATTGCAAACAGCCTTCTTAAGTCCGGCAGCTTCAACTGCCTTATCCACTACACTTTGATAATACGGAGAGATTATAAAACCCCATTCATTAAAATAATCGCGCAAATCGTATCCCGAGAGTTGACATGCCTTTAAACAGAAATAACCTTGCCGTTCTTCGTCCGAACCTCCACCAATTTCCTCCTCACGGGCGATGCGGTGCAAACGATGGTAAAATTCATCGCCGAAAATAATCTGCAATTGGTCAAACAACAATAAGCGACTGCTGTTAATGTCCCCTGCAACCGGTTTCAGTGTTTCATCATGAAAATTGCGCTGAGAAAGGGCAAGCCCGAAATAATCGGTTTTTAACTTATTCCAGATTTCTTCTGAAGAGCGGATAAACCCATCGCCAAAAAATGCACGTTGAACAGCCAGAGTATAAATATTAACAGTGGTTTCAGTAAAATTACCCGGCTTATAGGCCCCTTGCTGATGTTGATGTCCCAATTCGTGGGCCACTCCCCAGTTGTTAGTCTCAATCATATTTTGTGTCAGCAAGCGATTTAGGGCAGCATCGCCGCAATACCCGGTCACCTGATTGGTCGCAAACATATACCCGGATCCCGCTTCAACAAACAAATGCCTGATTCCTTTAGCCAAACGGTGGTGCAGTGGATTTGAATCGTCATTCGACAAGCCGCTGATCCGATCTTCTGCCAGCAATATCTTATCAATGGCAGCCAACCAGGCTTCTTTATCATTGCTAACGGAATACTTTAGTGCTGCATCGCGAGAAACCACTACCACAGCATCGTTGGTCGAAAACATGACGTCCGGTGTTTGATATTGCTCCAGCATACTTTCAAATTCGGTGGCTGTTGTAATGCCCTGGATAAAGTAAGGAACACGTACGTGCTCGCTCCCAGGCAGAAAAGTAATTCTCGCTTTTCCTTTGGGCAGGTCAGCAGATGAAACGTATCGCAGGTAAACCATCCCACCCGGATGAGAAGCCGGATCAATGACGTTTTCACCAGCCGACAGGGTAATCTCGGTTACAGAGTTACCGGCTCTGCGGGGAGTCCCGATAACCATTCGCGGAAGCTGATTATCGGCTGCAGCAACCAAAACTTCAACATTAACGATAATCTTTTTACCGGCAGCGATATAAA
>JAEUSS010000396.1 GCA_016788685.1 Prolixibacteraceae bacterium
CAACCAGAGGCATGTATTTCTACAAACTCGACGGCAACAACCAGCTAATCCTTGCCGGAGCCAACCCGGCAGCCGACCGGATTCTCGGAGTTTCGCACCGGCACTGGCTTGGAAAACCCATTGAAGCAATATTCCCCAACCTGGTACAAAACGGGATGCTGGACACATTTAAAAAGATTGCCAAAGGAAAATGCAAACCAACAGAACTTGACCTGGAATACCGGGATGACCGCATAAACGGATACTTTAACATTCAGGCCTTTCAAACAGAGACCAACCTGCTAACGGTTAATTTCACTGATATTTCGGAACGAAAACGAGCTGAACTGCTGCTCGAAAAGCAAACCGAAGAACTCAGGCGCCTTAACGCAACGAAAGACAAATTTATGTCAATCATTGCGCACGATCTTAAAAGCCCGTTTAATGCCATCATCGGATTTACCGATTTAATGCTGCGAAACTTTGATCAACTGGACGATGACACCTTTCTGAAAGGCCTGAAAACCATCGAAAGCGCATCGAACCACGCCTATAAACTGTTGGAGAACTTACTCATCTGGTCGCAAAACCAATCGGGAAGAAAAGAATATTCACCGGAAAACATCAACCTGAAGAACCAGATAAACGAATCGTTGAAACTAATTGAAAGTGCTGCGACAAAAAAAGGGATACAGATCAAAGTGAATGTAAATAAAAGTTACAGCGTTTTCGCCGACAAAAATATGATTGACTCCATCCTGAGAAACCTGATTTCAAATGCAATAAAGTTTTCGAACAAAGGCGGGATAATTAAAGTTACGGCTGCGCAGACCGATCAGGAAATACACATTTCAGTGTCAGATAACGGCGTTGGAATTTCTCAGGAGCGATTGTCGGCTATTTTTGAACTTGATAAGCGCACCAATACCGCCGGGACAGAAAATGAACTGGGTACAGGTTTGGGGCTGATACTTTGTAAGGACTTTGTCACAAGGCACAACGGAAGGATATGGGCAGAAAGCAAGCTTGGCACAGGAAGTTCGTTTACGTTTAGTCTTCCTCTAAATTAATTTAATCGTTCAGAACAGATCAAGATATGAGCAAATATATAATCATTGATCCGGCCAATGAAACTGACTCCGAAATAAAATCAATGATCCTGAATGCTGATCAGCAGGCTGATATAAAGCATTCAGTTGGCGGGCAAAATTTACGTTCTTTTATTTCTTCTGAAAATCCTGACATCATTTTTGTCCGTCTTGATCCTTCCGATCCGAGCGGCATTAAAATTTGTAAAAAACTGAAAGCCGATTCTCCGAAAAAACCGATCCCTATAGTCCTCTACAGCTACCAATCGCCACTTCCGGGAGACGAAATCGCCGTTATCAGTTCGGGAGCCGAAGCTTTTATGCAAATGCCGATGAGCCAACTGGCCTTTGTCTTTCAGTTAAACACCTTGCTGAATACCCCCCGAAAAGAGACAGCCGGCTTCAGGGAAACAGAATCTGAATTACGAAACAAGATTTCCGAACTCGAAAATAAACAATCGCTGTTACATGCCATTATCGACAACGCCCCGTTCCAAATATGGGCGCGTAACCAAAATGAAATCGGTATTTTCGAGAACAACTCATTCAGAAATTATTTCGGCAGCATCATCGGGCATAAACCCGACTCATTAATTGATTTCTCTGAATCGACAGACCGATGGAAGGCAAACAGTAAAAAAGTTCTGGAAGGCGGAATAGTCAACGAAGAATGCATGTACAGCTTCAACGGAAAGCAAAAACACTATCACCAGCTGATTGCTCCGATTTGGTCGGGCGGTTCAATTGGCGGGATCGTAGGGTTTAACATTGATATTACTGAACGAAAAGAGGCCGAAGAGGCTCTGAATAAAAGTCAGAAGACCTACCAGAACCTGATTGAACAGATGCCCGACGGGGTATACAAAAGCACACATTCAGGGAAATTCGTGGAGGTAAACCCCGCGATGGTTAAAATGCTCGGATACAAATCGAAACAGGAACTGATGAGTATCGACATCAATACCCAACTTTATTTTAATCCGAAAGACCGGGAAAGTCTCGAAAAAATAGGGATTTTCAGGCTAAGGAAAAAGAACGGATCTGAAATCTGGGTGGAAGATCATGGCTGGTTTACCCGTAACGAAAAAGGAAAAGTAATTTTCCACGAAGGAATTATGCGCGATATTACTGCTCGTAAAAAAACAGATGAGGCGCTGAAAGAAAGTGAAGAAC
>JAEUSS010000399.1 GCA_016788685.1 Prolixibacteraceae bacterium
AATCAGGAACAATTTGATCGGAAAAGGCTGCTCTTTTCAGAGTTTGTCGATTTCTCGGTACGCAATCACCTGATCCGGCTATCGGACAATGTGCATGTTTTGCGTGCCGGGGAGGTTGGTTTTTCGACACGGCGAAAAGAAATTTTTGTGACTCAGGCCCGGCTGTATCCCGAAACCAACAGCAAAGATTTTTCGTCGATCATCTGGAATATTCAGCTGATGATTCCGGAAATCAGGATTAAAGGCATAAATATGGAAGAGTTTTATTACGACCAGAAAATCAATGCTGAAGATCTGCTGATCAGTTCTCCTGAAATCAAGCTTTACCAGAAGAGGAAAAGAACCGAAACCAAAGAGCTGAAGGAAGTTGCATTTCCGTTGCCTAAGGAAATAGAATCCATTGCAGTTCGCCGGTTCACGCTCAACGACGGGTCGCTGAAGGTATTCTCGGAAATGGGAACCAAACCGTATCTGCTTGTCCAGTCTGATTTGCAGATGGCTGCCAGGAATTTGCTTATAAAGAAAGATCTGGTTGCCAGTAAACCCGAATTTAAATCGGGAGAGTACACCGGGAAACTGCTTCAGTTCAAATTTACTCCCAAAGATAAAAATCAGCAGTTTAGCATCGACGAACTTTCTTTCTCGACCGGCGATCGCCGTTTGGTGGTCAGTAACCTCCTGCTCAGGCCCAAAACAAAGAATGCGAAAGATGATCAGTTTGAATTGCGTATCCCGGGCCTGTCGATGAACGGTTTTAATATGGATGATGCCTACCGGAAAGATCAGTTCTTCTTTGAATCAATAATTATTGACCGGCCTGAATTCCAGTTGTTTAATAATGAAAGGGATTCTTCGAAGTTCGATCCGTTTAAGGTAAACCTGTATGTGTATTTTGAAAGTTTTGCCGATGTGTTTGCAGCTAACTCGCTCAATGTAAACGATGCTGATATTCTCGTTTTTCGGAACGGACAAAAGAAACTGGAACAAAAAGTGACACTGAACCTTACCAAACTCAGGATTGATCAGAAGAAAACTCAGGGATTTATGCACGCGGCCGATTTTTCGTTTCGGATTCCGAATCTGAAAAGGCGGGAAAAACTATACCAGTATAACGTTGGTGAAACCTTTTATTCTTCGGCGAATAACCGTTTTGTAGCCAGAGATGTCCGGATAATTCCGAATTACGACAAAGAAAGCTATCAGAGGCTGACAGGAGTTCAATCCGATTACTTCTCCGGAAACATCGATTCGGTCTGCATCGAGGCTCCCGATATCCGGCGATGGTTTGACAGGAACGAACTGTCCGGGAGATATTTGTCGTTGAACGGGTTGAATCTGAATATTTACCGCGACAAACAACTGCCTTTTGACGAGAACCGGCGACCCCGGATGCTCCAGGATATGATCCGGACATTGAAGTATCCGATCCGCCTCGATTCGCTGCTTCTTTTGAACTCAGTAATTTCGTACACCGAACTGCCGGCAACCGGTGATCCGGAAGGGAAAATCATATTTTCGGATATCCGTACCCGGCTGAAACCGTTTACCAACATGAAAACGTCCAAAGGTGTGATTCCTGATTTTACGCTCACCGGAACAGCTTCAGTTATGGATTCGTGCCGGCTGAATGTCAGCATGAATTACCTGATGAATCATCCGGATAACTTATTTACGGCATCCGGAAATCTCAACCGGTTTAATATGAGTATTTTTAATCCTGTGCTGGAACCACTGGCAATGGTATCCTTACGTTCAGGGGTAGTCGAACGCTTTGATTTCAATTTTTCAGCCAACAGAAACAGTGCAACCGGGGAATTATACTTTGGGTACGATAACCTGAAAATTTCGGTTCTGGAAATGAAAAACGGAAATACGAAAGAAGCCCGGTTTGCCAGTTTCCTGGCCAATAGCCTTTTGTTGAGATCAAAAAATCCGCGGGGAAAAGAACTGCTTCCCGAGCCCATAAATTTCCAGCGCGATCAAAAACGGTCCATTCTGAACTACTGGTGGAAATCTGTTTTCAGCGGAGTCCGCAACACACTTGGGATAAAAGAGAATAAACCGGAAAGCCAGGATTGAAAAGGAAGTCTGAAAGCAGTTATTTTCCGAGGTTTATAATCATTGAAAGTTTGATGGTCTGGTAGGTCCAGTCGCGGAGGCCATGCAGGTACTGTAACCTTACTTCATTTCGCGCCAGGATGTGGGTCAGGTCAAAAGTATATACAACCGGTCTGTCGCGCTCGTGTTTATAGCCTGAATAGCCCGAAACCGAATTGGAGACCGTCCACTTTGCCCATTTCAGATCGGCGCCGATTCCGCCCGAAAAAGCATCGTTTTGCAGGTTCATATCATCGTTGGTTTGCCACGAATAAAAGCCCACAGAAGCATATGGCCTGAATGACATTTTTTCGTCTCGCCCGGCGTAGTTTTTCGAGAAACTGAAATCGAAGAAATAGCCGGGGCTATCGGAGTATCTGGCGGCTTCGAGCTGACCTCCTGAAGCGGTTCTTCCGGCTAAGCGAACCACAGTATCAGGAAATTTACGGTCTTTTACCAACTGAATCAGTGTCGAAAAGTACAAGTCGCCGATTGCTGTACCTTTGCCGTCGTAATCACGGGCTACACGTACATCGCGTATCGAATCCGACATGGCGTAGTGTTCAAGAACAACGCCGTACAGTTCAATTGCGATTTTATTTCCGGCAAATGATCGGTAGTATCTGGCGAAAAGATTCTGGGTCGGGTCTCCTTTCATAAAATGAAGGTCGACACCCAGTTCCAGCGTAGTTCCCGGCTTGATGATCCCTTTTTTCATTTCAGGAACGGGCAAAGCGTTTGGGCCAAGGTAGCCGGGCGTAATATGGAGGAAACTGCGCCAGCTGGGCATGCCGGGTTCCCATCCGTGCTTTTCATTCCACCACATCCAGTCGCTTTGTGCCGAAGAAATCAGAGGAATCAGGTAAAATACAATGAGGAGAATCTTTCTCATGCGCCAAATATACGAAAGGCCGGAAAGTGATCAGAATAATTGAGATAAAAAAACCTCGCTGGCTGGCGAGGTTTTGATTTTATAAGTTTAATTTCTTCCGGATGTTTTTCGGGATGGCATCTTTGTGCACCATGAACGACATTGTTTTATACTTCACGTAGGGTTTTGAGGCATAGAAGTAGCCGTCGTAGTCGTTGTAGTCGCCCCATGAGTTTTTAACCTTGTAGTAAAGATTTCCATTCTGGTCTTTCGCCGAGCCAACAATCAGCATGCCGTGATCATCGGTCGTCTGGAAGTTATCAAAGTCAATTTGGCGGATTTCCTGGGTAATAACTTTTTCGGCGCCGGGTTTGGAGAGTTTATACAGCTCTTCGTTGCGCTCTTTTTCGGTTTGTTTTTCCCATTTGGCAATTTCGGCATCGGTCATGTTGGTTTTGTCGGCTACCGGAATAACGGCTACACCCTTCTGAGAGGTCATAAATCCTTTTTCGCTCACATCGGCAGCCCAGGCAACAGTATATCCGGTGTTGATTGCGTTGTCGATAATTTCTTCCATTTCGTTCAGCGGGACATTGTACACTTCGTCCCACGACCAGTTGTCGGGAACTTCGATGATAAATTTGGAATAAAACGGGTGGTGTGTATACGAACTGATTTCAACATAGTCGTCCATGTTCAGGCCAACAACCTCCTGGGTAAAAGTCTGCGGAGTATAGTCTTTTCCCTGGAAGTTAAATTTTTCAGGAAGTTTTCCGAGGTAGGTATCAAGCGTTCCGTTGAGGGCATCGTGCCAGGCTGTGGTGAGTTTTTTGTTCGGATTATCGACAACCACTTTAACCTGATCAAGTAAGGTGCGGTCCAGCTCTCCGTGAACGTGTTTCTCCTCCCCGTAGTTCAGCCCGGCGTATGCTTCTTCCGGAACAATTCCGTATTTTTTGATCACATTAGTTACATCATGAAAAGCTCCGCCGGCTCCAAAATTCAGGTTTCCGTGCAGCCTTACATATTTGACGGCTTTGTCCGAATACGAGTGGTAGACAATAAACATTTCAGACAAATCAACCGCAGGTTTTCCGATGCGAAGCATTTCGGCTTCTAAAAAGCCCAGACCGGAGAACGACCAGCATGTGCCGGAACGGTGTTGATCTTTAACTGATGTACAGGGAATTTCCTTAACCGGAGTAAACTGATAACCTTTTTCTTCTTCTTTTTTATCCTGCGCTGAAACGACAAATGATGCCGTTACCAATCCTGCGAAGAGAAGATTCCTTAATTTAAGCATATCGATTTTTTAATATTAGAACTCTTAAAACAGAACGCAAATATACCAATTTTGGCCTATTACGGATAGCCGGGGATCAAATATTCAGACAGATACGGGTGGTGGAAGGCTTTTCAGTTAAAAAAGACGAAAAACTTCTTGAACTCTGAGAGCTAACAGCTTCCAAGTATTTTGCTGCATAAATTTAAGATATATTTAACTAAAACATGTTACATAACAAGTTTCCTGAAAGAGCAGAATCCCTGCCTCATGCTCAAATCCGGTTTTAAACCGTACCTAAACTTTTTATACTTTTATCGAAAACAAACCCTTATGCTGAACAAGATGAAACTTACCGGAATCGTATTTTTATTATTAGCCCTAAACCTGAATGTTTTACATGCGCAAGTTAATTTAAACGACTGCCTGTTTACGCCTGAAGATAAGAGTCTTGCAGAAACAAAACTGAGTGCGTTTAAAGCGAAATCCGATATGCCCTTAGCTGACTTGATCGCTGAAATCGGATTGTCGTTTCTGGGCACTCCGTATGTAGCGGCTACGCTCGAAAACGGAGTTGAAGAAAAACTGGTTGTCAACCTGCGGCAACTCGATTGTACGACCTTTGCCGAAACCTGCCTGGCGCTGGCCCGGACCGTAAAACTTGGAAAGACCGATTTTGAAACGTATGTATCTGAACTTGAGCGTCTGAGGTATCGGGACGGAGTCCGTAATCAATATCTTTCGCGTTTGCATTATTTCAGCGAATGGATACACAACAATGCGGAAAAGAAAATCGTTTCAGAAGAACCCAATCTGCAAGGCGTAAAGAGCGACAAAGTGATCAACTTTATGAGCACACATCCGAATAGCTATCCGGTGCTGAAAGCCAGTCCGGAGCTGATTCCGGCGTTGTCAGTTTTAGAAAAAGAGGTTACTGCAGCTGGCTTTTATTACTTTCCGAAGAACAATCCTGAAAATTTACTCAGAAATTTAAAACACGGCGACATCATCGCGCTGACCTCGGCTATTAACGGCATTGACGTGAATCATGTCGGTATTATTGTATTGAAAAACAATCAGTTTCATTTGCTTCACGCTTCGCAAACCGGAGAGAAAGTGGTCCTTTCGGAGGGGCCGGTCACCGAATTTATTGAACCGGAATCAAAAAATACCGGAATTATAATTGCCAGGCCCGTGTTTTAGCGGTTTTCGCCATTCGGGCCCTTCAATTTTGTTAATTTTGCCTTTTCAATCACAGGTAAATTATGAATTCTTTTGTCGATCGTTTTGTTGTCCTTCTCTGTAAACTGGCGGCCCGGCTTCCCTTCCGGGTCATTTGGGGGCTGGCTGATATTTTTTACGTACTGCTTTATTACATAGTCAGGTATCGCCGGGATGTGGTACACGAAAATCTGGTCAGGTCGTTTCCGGAGAAGAGCCCGGAAGAAATCAGGACGATTATGAAACGATTCTATCACCACCTGAGTGACGTTGGTTTGGAAGCCATTAAATTCTACGGAATATCAGAAAAAGAACTGAGCAGACGGTTTAAACTGCATAACGCTGATCTCTTTGAAAAATATTACCGGCAAGGTAAAAGTGTCATTTTGCTGGGGATGCACCACAACAACTGGGAATGGGGACTTTACTTTCAGCGGTTAATAAAAGCTCAGTTTCTGGTCGTTTACAATCCGGTGAGAAACAATAAGGCCCTGGAACGATTTATTCTTGATTCGCGCGAACGATTCGGAGCTAAATCGATTCCGGTTAATCACTCGGTGCGCACGGCCCTTGAGCTGAACCACTCGGAACATCCGGGTGCACTGCTGTTACTGGCCGATCAGACTCCCCCACCCAACTCACAACTATGGACCACTTTCCTTAACCAGGAAACGGCTTTTTTTTCGGGCCCGATGAAAATCGCAGTAAAGACCAACCAACCCGTTCTTTTTCATCACATCAGGAAAACCGGACGATCAGAATATGAAGCTTTTATTTATGAATTGATCGAAAACCCGTCGGAGGTTGAGCCTGAAAAGATAATGGATGCCTACGTCCGGAAGATGGAAGAAATTATACAGGCCGAGCCCGAGTACTGGCTGTGGTCGCACCGCAGGTGGAAACACAAACGGCCTGCAAACATTGAGCTGCACCAAAGAACAGCGACAACTGCCGGACAGTAAATTGCCGGGAAAGCTGCCATTGGACAAAGCATCACAGCCCGGGCACAGATCGTCATGAAGGAGGTACGTTTGCCCCCGTTGGCAAAAGGCTGAAGCCAACGGCAAAGGGATGAGTGGGCTTTGTGTTGGGCCGCGCCTCGCAAAACATCACAACACTTGCCAGGGTGCATCACAGCGCTTGTTAACATACGCCACAAGGTTTGTAAGAGTGCGCCGCAGCGTTTGTGTCGGGTGGCATTAAAAATTATTCTCCGTTTAATTACCTCCCGGGAAGACTCGTACGATGGCGGCGATTTCCGTTCCCGGCGAAGCAAAAATACTGATCTAGGCTTAAAGGGTGATTCATCAAGGCTTAAAGAGTAAATTGTCTTGGCTTAAACGTATCGTTTAAGCCTTTATAAGGTACCGTTTAAGCCTTGATAACGGATCGTTTAAGCCAAGGCACGGATTTTTTCTGAATCCCGGCAGTTTTTCTCAGACCTCCGCTCCTCGGTTATAACGAAAGGTTGACATAAAAGAATAGATGATTGAGAAAAAAGAATTACCTTGGATAGAGTATAAAAGTGAAATTACGGAAGCAGATTTTGCGGCTATAAATAAGAGTAGCTTCCTCGTCTAGCGGTAATGCCATGAGCGACATTGTGAACATCAATAGTAAAAAAAATGAACGACAACGATACAAAGCGACTTTCGCGACTGACTGCAATTTTAACTCAATTGCAAACGAAACGACTTTTGACAGCAAGAACTCTTTCAGAAAGATTCAATGTAAGTATCAGGACAATTTATCGCGATATAAGAGCTCTGGAACAAGCAGGTATTCCAATCATGACAGAAGACGGGAAAGGATATTCGTTAATGGAAGGTTACAAAATTCCACCGGTAATGTTTACTGAGAAACAGGCCAATGCGTTAATACTTGCCGAACAATTGGTCTTAAAAAATAAAGATGCTTCTTTCATCAGGGACTACACGGAAGCAATTGACAAAATGAAGGCAGTCTTAAGGCCGCTTGAAAAAGATAAAGTCAATCTATTGGCAGACAGAACTCGCTTCGAACAAAACCTGAATAGAGAGCGAAACAGCAATGTTATTTCTGAATTACAAAACGCCTTGACTAATTTTAATTTGGTAGAAATTGATTATACCAGCGAAGACAAGAAAACTACCCGACGAACCATTGAGCCATTTGCCATTATCTGCGCAACAGAAAATTGGTTGCTCATTGCCTGGTGCCGTTTAAGGAATGATTTTAGATATTTCCGTTTAGACCGAATTACAAAAATGCAAGTCCTTACAGAGAAATTTGAGCAACATAAAATGACTTTACAAGAATATTTCGATAAATTTTACTAACAAGTTCTGGACCCCTGACATAAGGCTGTCAAAACTGCATTTTACTTTTGTGGCTCACAATTAAATAATAGTAAAATGCAAAAGACAACATTCGACCCTTGGGCTTGGGGCAAAAACACAAATTCAGTACAAGCCGTAGAAGTGAAGCAACCAGAAGGAACGCTTTACTGTTCGGGGCAAGTAGCCATTGATGCAAACGGAGTGCCTAGTTCTGCCGATATGAGAAGCCAGCTAATTCAAACAATCGCAAATTTGGAACAACTCATTACGGAGTCGGGCTATGAGCTCAAAAATATTGTTAGGCTAAATATTTATACCACAAACATGAACGAGTTTTTCACAACCTGTATGGATGTATATGTTCCTTTTCTTCAAAAATATGGCATCCAACAGGCTACAACAGGGTTCGAAGTCAAAGGACTTTTTGCGACGTGTACAATAGAATTGGAAGCTACAGTTGTAAAGTAACAATGAACAAAATAGAAATATTTTATCCGACAAGCCCTACAGCATGGCGAAAATGGTTAGAAAAAAACCATCCTTCAAAACAAGCTGTATGGCTTGTCTTTTATAACAAATCTTCGTCCAGACAATCTGTTTCCTGGAGTGACGCTGTTGATGTTGCTCTTTGTTTTGGTTGGATAGACAGCAAAAAAATAAAAATTGATGAAAATACTTCGCACCAATTTTTCAGTAGAAGAAAACCCAACAGCACTTGGTCAAAAATCAACAAAGAGAAAGTTCAGAAACTCATTGACAATGGGCTAATGACTCCGGCAGGTTATGAAAGCATTGAAACCGCAAAACAAAACGGTACATGGACAATCTTGGACGAAGTTGAAGAACTGATAATCCCTCAGGATTTGGAAAAAGCATTCAAAAAACACAAAGGCTCAAAAGAGTTTTTTTTAAGTTTGAGCAAGACAAGTAAAAAAATGATGTTGCAATGGATCGTTCTGGCCAAGCAACCTGAAACCCGGCAAAAACGGATAGCTGAAATTGCAGAAAATGCTGAAAGAAGTCTTAAACCGCAATACTTACGCTAGAAAAGGCACATATGGCTAACACACAATATAGCCGGGGCTCATTTGCGTGAACACACAACAAACGCTGTGTCGTGCAAAAAATCCGACAGAAAAAAGAATTTGAACTATACTGACATGGGGTTGTCACTTATTCGGACTATGTTTGACGGGACCAAAATGAGATTATAAAATGGAGAAAATTATTACGCTTGATAAGTCTGATCTTACCAAAGAACATATCTGTTGTGCAATTTCTGATAAAAAATGCAAAGACGGTTATGAATTAAAGAAGGATTGGCTTAAAAAGGAATTTGATCATGGATATGTTTTCCGCAGGATTGATGCCAGGGCAAAAGTATTTATTGAATACGGTCCGGCCGAGCTGGGGTGGATTCCTGTTGATGCTCCAAATTACTTGTTGATCAATTGCTTTTGGGTCTCAGGACAATACAAGGGACAAGGATATGGCAAGGAATTATTGAGGCTTGCAGTTGAAGATGCCATCTCTCAAGGGAAAGACGGATTGGTAACTGTAGCCGGAACAAGAAAGTTTCATTTTATGAGCGATACAAAATGGCTGCTGAAACAAGGATTTGAGACTTGTGAGCAATTGTCTTCGGGATTTAGTTTGCTTGTAAAGAAAATAAATTCCAGAGCAGATGGCCCGAAATTCAAAGATTCTGTAAAGAGCGGA
>JAEUSS010000100.1 GCA_016788685.1 Prolixibacteraceae bacterium
CCGCACCTCCGACTCATCGAGACCACGAACCGTCAGATTTTCGCCAAACATTCCCCATTGCCAATCCGGCTCCGGATACCTGTGCCTCCAGAACGGATAGTGATCAGCTGAATACAAATAGCAAGCTTTGTCGGCACCTCCGTGATAACGGCGATCCAAAACATGATCGTTCAAAACGTCTTCTGCCCCCAGAAAAATGGAGGTTTCAACCGCATATTTATAAATGCCCGTTTGAACCTGCTCTCCTCCCCACTCAATTATAGCTGGCTGAGCAATATTGGTCGACACAATTTGCATAAGCATTCCAATTCATTCAAAATAATAACCAGGAGAACTGTTTTTACTCTTCGTCCAGAATCTCCTGCACACGTCCGACTTCGCCGGTTTCGAGCCTCACTTTTATCCCGTGCGGATGAGTCGGCGAATTGGTAAGCAGATTTTTGACAATTCCTTCTGTCAGTTCTCCGGTTCGCTGATGGTGCTTCTGCACAATATTAACCAACAAGCCCGGCTTCACATCTGATCGCTTTCTTCCGTCCATAATCTTGTTTATATTACTTTCAGGCAAAAGAACAAAAAAAATGTTTGTTTCTGGCAACACCGGAAGAACTGTTCTGATATAAAACAAAAAGCCCTTCAAAAAAAGGCTTTGGGCATCTAAACATGTTCTTAATCAACTTACATACTCAGCGACAAATATTTGAGAAATTCTTCTTTGCGCTCCGGATTTTTAAAAACGCCACTATACTCGGCTGTAATGGTCGAACTTCCTTCATCCTGAATCCCCCGCGATGAAACACATAAATGCCTGGCATCAATCACAACAGCCACATCCTCTGTTTTTAAGATTCGTTTCAGCTCGTTGGCAATCTGCACCGTTAGTCGTTCCTGAACCTGAGGACGGCGGGCAAAATAGTCGACGACACGGTTAATTTTCGACAAGCCAATCACCTGCCCGCTAGAAACATACGCCACATGAGCTTTCCCGACGATTGGCAGAAAATGATGTTCGCAGGTCGAATTCAGGTTAATATTCTTCTCAACCAACATTTCGCCGTATTTGAATTTATTCTCGAACACCGAAATCTTGGGTTTATTCTCCGGATTAAGCCCTGAAAATATTTCTTTTACAAACATTTTTGCAACCCGGTGAGGTGTGCCGTTTAAACTGTCATCGGTTAAATCGAGCCCCAAAACATTCATAATTTCCCGAAATTTGCCTTCAATCAAGAGCATTTTCTGCTCATCACTAAGGACAAACGCATCTTCTCGCATCGGAGTTTCCAAAGATGTTGCCACATGGTTATCGCCGATCAGGTCGTGACCGTTATGGTCTTGATTATTTAAAGGCAAATGCTTTCCGTTTAACCCAGGCTTTGCCGTTTCCGTTTTTAAAAATCCATTAACTTTCATCTTTTGCCCTCCAGATAAATTTTATTTCTACTCAAAAACAGCAAACTTTCACTTTTGTTTATAGTATTTACATAATCTTTAAACAAACAAGGCAACAAAAGCAAACAATCACCTAAATAACAAATACTTAAACCATAAAAAACTTACCAAAATTCTTTAAGAAGAGTGTTTTTTTGCTGTTTATATGATCTAAACACCATCAGTACCAATAGGTTCAAAGACTAAACTCATCTTAACTTTGTATTAACAAAACCCCTGGCATCTTCAGGTTCGGCTGCCTGAGAATTTCGATAAGATACTAAGTAAAACAAAATAGGGCTATCAAGAACAGATACACATTTTACCAAAAAAAAAAATATAAACCGT
>JAEUSS010000404.1 GCA_016788685.1 Prolixibacteraceae bacterium
CAATGTTAAAACCATTGCAAATCCGGAGAAAATTGCCCCGACCACAAAATAAGGCGGGAATAAAGTGGTATGCCAGCCCGGCTCAACAGAAACCGCAAAGTCGGTTGATACGATCGAGTGAACCGAGACTACCAAAACAGCAGCAATTCCGCCCAGTACAAAAGCCAAACCTTCGTAACGCAACCACTCCTTCGATGAGCCTGTCCATCCAAAGGCAAAAAAACCGTAAACAGCTTTTTTGATTTTCGATTTGGTGGTATCGCGGATCGTTGCAAAATCGGGGACCATACCAAAATACCAGAAACTGGCCGAAATAAGCAGGTAAGCCGAAATGGCCACAAAATCCCAAAACAGCGGCGAGTTGAAATTCACCCAAAGCGGGCCTCGTGTATTCGGATACGGGAAAACGTAGAAAAACAACCAAGGGCGTCCCATATGCATCAACGGAAACAATGCCGCACAAAACACAGCAACCACGGTCATAGCCTCAGCAGCCCGGTTAATGGCTGTTCTCCATTTTTGCCTCAAAATCAGCAGGAAGATGGAAAACGCAGTTCCGGCATGGCCAATTCCGATCCACCAAACAAAGTTGATGATGGCCCATCCCCAGCCTACGGTATTGTTAACCCCCCAGGTTCCGACTCCCTGCGTCAGGGTAACATAAATACTATGGGCACCCCAGGCAAACATAGCCAAACTAACCCCCATGGCGATATACCACCATTTCGGCGTTTTAGCATCAATTGGTGCCAGAATTTCCTGAGAGATCTGACTGAGCGACTTCTCCCCGTCAATTAATTTTCCTCGTACGTCCGTTTTATACATAGTCCAATCTATTTCTTTTGATTGATGATCATACGTTTGTATTTCTTACTTTGGTCAGGTATCCAACCGAAGGCAAAGTGTGCAACTCTTCAAGCAGGTGGTAATTGCGCTTGTCTTTAAACAGCTTCGATATGCGGCTTTCCGGGTTCTCCAGGTCACCAAAAACAATGGCATTCCCGGGACACGACTGCGAGCAGGCGGTCTTGATTTCGCCGTCAGCAATAGCTCTGCCTTCCAGTTTGGCCAACTGTTTTTTCTCCTGAATACGCTGTACACACATCGAGCATTTTTCAACCACCCCTCGCGACCGGACAGTTACATCCGGATTCAGCACCATGCGTCCCAAATCACTGTTTGATGCAAAGTCGAATTTCTCGTTCTTCACATACTGGAACCAGTTAAAGCGGCGAACACGGTACGGGCAGTTGTTGATGCAGTATTTGGTTCCGACGCAACGGTTGTATGCCATCTGATTCAGGCCCTCTTCACTGTGAGGCGTAGCAGCAACCGGGCAAACATTTTCGCAAGGCGCGTTTCCGCAATGCTGACACATGACGGGTTGAAAAGACACCTTCGGGTTCTCCGGATTTTCGGAATAATAACGGTCAATCCGGATCCAGTGCATAATACGGCGGTTCCGAACCTGTTCTTTCCCGATGACCTGAATGTTATTTTCAGCCTGACAGGCAATGGCACAATTGCCGCAACCGGTGCAGGAATTCAAATCAACAGCCATTCCCCAGTGGTGTCCGTTGTATACCGGAGCTTCGTATAGTGTTACTGATTTCGATTCATGCTCAGCTTTAAGTTCATTGCCTGAAACCGGATTTTTGATGTAATCGGCAAGTGTTGTTTCCCGGACAATCGGGCGTCCCTCCATTGAATGATGGGTTTGTGATATGGCCAGTTCAAAGGTTTTCCCCGGAACTTTTTCAACTTTGGCTGAACTCACAAAAAACTGACGATTACCATTTTCAATGCCGACAAACGGATAGAGGTTCGTACCGGTCTGATCGCCTACCTTACCGGCTATTTCGCGACCATAACCCAGCGCAACCGAAATCGTGTCTTTGGCTTGTCCCGGCTGAACAAATACAGGTAATTCAATGCCGTTAACCTGAATCACATCTTCGTTTTTAAGCCCGTTTTCTTCGGCATAAGCCACCGGAACAGCAGCAAAATTGTCCCAACTGATTTTTGCCACCGGATCTGGCAACTCCTGGAGCCACGGGTTGTTGGCATATTTGCCGTTCCCGATGGCAATACTTTCGTAGATTACAACTTCAAGGCCGCCAACTGCTGGTTTTACCTGGCTTGCAGCCTGCGAAAGCCCATCCGGCGAATAAACCGATTTTGATTCCGACACCGTTTCGAAAACCCCGTTTTGCAATGAAGTATTCCAAAATTGACGGAAATCAGCTGTATCTTTTTGTTTCTGAAATTGATTCTCTTTCCAGTGGTTTTTGATGTAATCGCGATAATTAAGGTCGCCCCCGATCCATTTCAGCAAAGTTACCTGTGGCTGACGGCTATTGAATATCGGTGCAATGACAGGTTGCGAAAGGCTGTAGATTCCGGCTTTAGGCTCCAGATCGTTCCAGCTTTCCAGGAAATTCGTTTCAGGCAAAACATACTGGCAAAGCGCAGTTGTTTCATCAGGACGTTCTGAAAAAGAAACGCTCAAACCGGCTTTCTTAATCGCCCCGGCAAACTCCGCACCTTTGGGGTGGTCGTATACCGGATTGGCGTTCCAAACCAGCAAGGCTTTCACTGTTCCGGCCTTCAGATCAGCAAGCAGTTGCTCAGTATCCTGATCAATGCCTTGTTTGACAAGAAGCGGATTTTCCAGGCCGATGGTTTGTCCGTAATTTCCGAGCAGCTGATTGATTCCGTTTACCAGCAACTGAATATTCACATCGTTGCTTCCGGAGATAATTATGCTTTGTTTTTCGTTTTCCAGAAGATCTTTAGCCAGATCGGCAACATCAACTGACGAAGGCACTCCGGCAAGGATTTGCCCGCCCTTTATTTTAGCAATAGCATTGTACAAAGCCAGAACAATTGCACCTTCTTCCGAAGGTTTGATCGGGAAACGGACATCCGCGTTCGAACCGCTCAAGGTCATCCCGGACTCAAACTGGTAGTGACGAAGCATTTCCTTCCGGTCGTTCTGCAGCTGACGGGCAGCGCTGTAGCCTTTGGTGTATTCAACTGAAGAAAGCCATGATCCCAGGAAATCGGCACCAAAGCTAACGACCACCTTTGCTTTGTTGAAACGATAATCAGGAATAAAAGCCGAGCCGAAACTCTTTAAGTTGGCCTGCAAAATTCCCGACGCCGAGACCGGATCGTACTGAATCCATTCGGTATTGGTTTGTTTATCAGCAAACTTGCGGATAAGCTCACGTGTTGACGGTGATATAATGGTTGAACTGAGCAGTACAACTTTTCCGCCCTGAGACTGCAAATCAGCCAATCGGGCCATAATTTCTTCGTCCGCCTTTTCCCAGGAAATTTCCTGCCCGCCTTTGAATGGTCCCTTAAAACGAGCGTCATCATAAAGGTTCAATACCGAAGCCTGAATACGCGCGCTGGTTCCTCCCTGAGATACCGAACTCAAAGTGTTACCTTCAATCTTTATGGGGCGGCCATCGCGCACTTTCACGACAATGCTTCCATACTCATTCCCTTCGAAATAGGAAGAAGCATAATAATCAGCAGTACCCGGGGTTATTTCATCAGGCTTGACCAAATACGGAATTGCTTTGTTTACGGGCCTTTTACAGCTGGCGACAATCGATGCAGCTGCGATGCCAAACCCGAATGTTTTCAGGAAATCACGGCGCGATGCAGAATTCAGATCGCTGTCGCCCCTCATCAACATGCTCTTTTGTTTGGCTTCTTCACGCACTTCTACCCGGCGCAACTCTTTTGGATTGGCAAGTTCTTCTATACTTCTCCAGTATGTCTTCATCGACGGTAAATTTTATCTTGTAGTTTTAATAGTCCTGAATTAATAATGACAACGCATACAATCATTTGCTCCAATGTCAACTGCCCGGATGGTGTCAATCTTTCCGGATTTCAGATTGTCGTGTAACTTCTTATAATTATCGTAATACGCATTGTCCCTGAAGTCTACTTTGGTATCGCGGTGGCAATTGATACACCACCCCATCGATAAATCGCTGTGCTGACGCATCACATCCATCTCTTCAACAGCTCCGTGACATTGTTTACAATCGAGCTTACCCACCCCAACATGCTGTGCATGACTAAAAAACACATGATCGGGCAGGTTATGAATACGCGTCCACTCTACCGGTTTGTTATTTTCGAAGGCATCAACCACTTTAGAGATTTCAAATTTTCCGGAGTTGGTACCTTCGCGCACCAGCACGTGGCAGTTCATACACAACTCCACAGCCGGTATACCTGCCGACTTACCAAACTCAGCTGTATGATGGCAGTACTTGCAGTCAATTTTATTGTCTCCGACATGAACTTTATGTGAAAACTTGATGGGTTGATCGGGAGCATAATTGGGAGTGCGTCCCAAAGTGATAGCGGCATCGGCCACCATTTTAATCTGAAGCACCAGCGCAACAACTAAAATCAGGACTGTTACCAGCCGGTATTTAATCTTGTGGAAAAAGATAAGGTCAATCAATGCCAAAGTCATCAGGGCTCCAAGCAAAAGGAAAATCATGATTTGATTGACAGTGGGCCCTGGGTTTGGAGGTCCGGTGCTGGCCAGTCCGTCAAGGTACAATTTCACCTTCTTCAGGTCTTCTTCTTCGATCTGAAAATCTTTGTGCGATGCTTCCATTTTCTTCCCGTTGGGTTGCATCACCGAACTTTGGAACTCGGAGAAATCTTTTCCGGCAAATTTAACCGCAATATCCATCGCCGAAGGATTCCAGTCCAGTGTATCAGAATGGGTAACGAGCTTATGACACGACACACATGATTCAAACTTGCGGTCTTTAGGCAGAAGACCTTTAAAAAAACGTTCGCCACGCTTAATATCTTCATTTGAATGATTATCCAGATATTCTTCCGGGTCATCGTCGGCTGCGGTGGTCTGAATTGGTATAACGGAAAAGATAAAAAGGGATAAGATAAAAAAGGCGATACTTGTTTTTAAATGCTTTGTGAAATGCCCGGGAAGAAAAACTTTTCTCATTCCAATAGGTTTAGTATTTAATATATAATGAAACCATTTTTTAAACTTTCCTGATAAAACAATCAAATTCAGTAATGGTTTCCCCTCTAAATATAAAAAATTACAGGATAGGAATATTCACCGCCACCAAACAAATGTTTAAGAAATGGAAATACGATTAATTCGTTGAGGTTTAAGCTCCTTTTCGGGCACCCTGATCCGGGCATAATTAGACTCCGTCAATACAAATAAAAAATTCATTCAATAAATTCGATAAACCTAATCAACCTGCAAGTCACAGACTGTAAAAGAAAACCTATTTTAAGGCCCATTTGCATCAACTATTCTCATCTGCACTTACACTTTCCAATCAAACCAACACATATTGATTAAACTATCTTCGGAGCTAGTCCGGAAGAATTGATTCAGGAGTTTAAGAAGACCATTCGGTTCAAATCCATATATTATTACCTTTAGGGCACCTCAATCAAATGAAGCTCAACCGATATGACCAAAAACAAAATCAGTGTATTAGTTATTGACAGCGACCCTAAATCACTGACACACACAACAAAACTGCTGGAGTCAAACACATCAGTCTGCAAGATTGACAGTGCAGAGGACTCGGACAAAGCGCTGTTTAAGATGATTGAAGAAACGCCGGATATGGTTCTTATCGAATATCCGACCAAAGGAAACGCCGGAAAAGAATTGATTAAATACATCAAAACAAAACTCGCTGACACAACTATTATTTTTGTCTCAGAAACAAAAGACTACGCTGCCGACGCCATACAAAATGAAATATTCAACTATCTGTTAAAGCCCGTTCCCGGCGAGGAGTTAAAAAAGATCATCAACAAAGCGCTCCTAATTAAACAAACAAATATCCGGACAAGGATTAACGACCTGATTGAAAGCACACAGGAAGAAGGTAAAATTAAAATCCAGACAACCAGGGGATATTTTGTGATTCATCCCGATGAAATTATCTACTGCAAAGCCGATGGTTTTTGTACAGAAGTGGTTCTAACTTCCGGCCGCGTTGAGGTGAGCTACATTTTCCTTTCTAAGCTCGAAGAAATGCTCAGACTGTTCAACTTCCTGCGCATCAACCGGTCGTACGTGGTCAATCAAAAATACATCCGAAAAATATACCGCGGCAGTTATAACGTAGTTTTATCGCATGATGGAAAAGAATACGAGATAAAAGGATCAAAAACTATCCTGAAAGACTTGAGCAACTATGAAACCAACATATAAACATGGACTTAACAACCATTTCGGCAATCATCATTGACGATGAGCCAGATGCAATCAATCTGCTTGAAATGTATCTCCGCCAATTCCCTCTGATAGAGGTTATCGGTAAAGCGAGCCAGGCCCAGAAGGGACTCGAACTGGTAAAAAAACACGCTCCTGAACTTGTCTTTCTGGATATTGACATGCCCGATATGAACGGACTGCAGGTCGCCGACAAAATTCAATCCGGGAACTTTTATTCCGAGATTGTTTTTACCACTGCGCACCAGTATTATGCCTATGATGCTTTAGGCATTGAACCGCTTGACTTTCTGACAAAACCATTCTGCATTAACGATCTGGAAATTGCAATTCAAAAGTTTAACGACAAAACCCAAAGAAAAAAACTAAAACAAAAGGCTGATAAATTTATCCATTCACAAACAGCAGCTTCGACCATCAAACTTCCGACAGTACACGGCGTGCTAATTCTAAACATAAAAGATATTGTCATTCTGAAATCAAAAGGAAACTACTGCAACGCCCATTTGCAGGACGGAACTATTGAACTGATCACCAGAAACATAAGTACTGTGGTTGACACTCTGAACTCGCAGTCATTTTTCCTGATCAACAGGTCGACCTGTATCAACCTGAACTACCTCAAACAAATTGACCGGAAAAATAATAAATGTATTCTCGGCTACAACAACCAAACCATCGAACAGCCCATCACCAGAAACCACCTGAACTATTTCGACAAGCTCAACATTTTTCCGGTTATCTGATAACCGGCCTAAAATAGAAACAGCGGAAATTTATACATTTTCCGCTGTTCTCATTTTTTCCTGAGCCCCGGGCTATTCTATCCGGAGCGGGTTATTCACTTTTGAATCAAGCAATGCAATACCGATTACTTCCTGAATGGTATCAACATGATGGAA
>JAEUSS010000420.1 GCA_016788685.1 Prolixibacteraceae bacterium
AAGATAGAAAAAAGTTAATGCAATTCAGTTGCAAAGTTATTTAGGGCAGTTTGAGCAAACGCCTTTCACAACCATGTTGATATTTTCAAGTGTAAAATGGGTAGGTAGATTTTCGGATGGAATGGGAGTGTCAGTGTGGCAATACGAGCCGAAAGCATAAGACGTCAAATTTAGAGGTGGCATCAAGAACCAACAGCCTTATGGCTGTTGGTTTGATACCATTTTTTTCAAGTCGCTTTAAATGCTTGTTCTTTTCCATCGTTGTAAAATTGAGGAAAGTTTCCCAAAGTGAAAGCTGATTTGTTTCGTTTTATAACTCGACGGCTGACAGTTCGGTAAACGCCTTTTGATAATCGCGTTCAGCTTCCAGTGTTTGATTCACCATATTGTAGTACAGGCCCAATTCGACCATGTAATTTAACAAGGAAATCTCACCCGCATCGAGCGCTTTCTTGAGCAATTCGGTGCTGTTTGCCATTGATAACGATTTTCGATATGTTTCTGCTGTGTTTTTCAACCCCAACGCACGGTTGTACTGAATTTGAAGCTGGTTGTAAAATTGTTGCTTGCTGTCGGTTTCGCGCGACTGGGCGGCTGAAACCGCTGCATTTGCCTGTTTTACGCGATTCTTGTTTTCCCACAAAGGGATTGAAACTCCTACAGTAAGTCCTTGAAATTTTTGCCCAACAATCTTTTCACTCATATAACCTGCCGAAAATGTTGGTAAGCCCTTAGCTTTGTTCAACGACACCTGTTTTTGGTTTACTACAACTTCTTGCTTGACGTATGCCAAAATGGGGTTCTTTTGTTCGGCCTGCACATACCAATCGTTAAAATTAAGCGGAAGCTGTTCCTGATTAAATTGATTGTCACCGATGATTACATCCATCCCTCCATTTAGTCTTTTATGTTGAGAAAGCAGGGTGTTGCGTTCAACATCAATACGAGCTATTTCTCCATTTATGGCAGATAAACTCAATTGAGCTTTGTTGTACTCTAAGATATTGGCATCGCCACTATTCAAACGGTTTTGATACCCAGCGGCAATGGTTTCGGCATGTTGCAACCTTAACTCCAATTCCTTTTTCAAGGCATTAAAGTAAATCAGCTCAATGCAATTCTGCTTTGCTTCCAGTAGAATACGCATCCTTTCGGCTTTGTATTGCCATTCGACCAACCCGTTACGCTCGTTGGCAATTTTGCTTTTCATTCCGGTTATGGTAGGAAAATCGAATGTTTGAGTGATATTCAAATCATTACGATTGCCGATAGCCGAAGGGTTGCCCCATAAATAGTTAAAGCCAATCTCAGGGCCTGAAAGGTATATTCCGGTTTTGTTTTCTAACTTCTGTGCCTCAGCAGTCTCTTTAAGCGCTTTTAAAGTGGTATTGTTGTCTTCAATAGCTTTCAAAACTGTTGTGATACTGTTTTGGGCATTAAGCGAAATGCTCGCAAATAATGCCATTATGCTGAATATAATTGTTCTCATCTTATTCTTGTTTTTCGGTTATCTCATCATCTTCCATCATCTCTCTTACAATCGTTTTGTTTGTAAGAATATACATGATAGGAATGATAAAGCCGTTTAGTAATGTTGATGTTAATAAACCCCCAAGAATAACCTTGGCCATCGGACTTTGGATTTCGTTGCCCGGCAAATCACCCGCTAACGCAAGCGGAACCAATGCAAGACCAGCCGCCAACGCGGTCATCAGGATAGGGTTCAAACGGTCTAAAGAGCCATGCATAACACTATCAAATTTTGACAACCCTTCGTCTTGTAAATCGTTATATCGCGAAATGAGCAACATTCCGTTTCGTGTTGCAATACCAAAAAGAGAGATAAATCCGATAATTGCAGGAATACTTATAATTCCGCCCGTAAAATAGATGGTGAAAACCCCTCCTATAAGCGCTAAAGGTAGGTTCAGAAGTATTACAACTGATTCGGTTACACTTCTGAATTGAGCAAATAGCAGCAAGAATATAACCATTATCGAGAAGATGGAAGTGATAAGCAGGGTTCGTGATGCTGCCTGTTCGCTTTCAAACTGTCCACCATACTCAACATGATAACCTTCAGGCAAGGTTATTTTTTCGCCTACCGTTTTTTGAATATCATTTACAACGCCTCTCAAATCACGTCCGGCTACATTGGCAGAAATAACAATTTTACGGGAAACATTCTCTCTGTTGATGGTATTAGGCCCTGTTGACGAAGTGATTTCAGCAATATTGCCCAATGGTATCATCCGTCCGTTGGCATCAACAATCAGGTTTTTGATTCTGTCGGCGGTTGCCCTGCTGTCGTCATTTACTTTCAGTGTTAAGTCAAAAGCCTTGTTGCCTTCATAAACCTGCGAAACAACTTCACCTGCCAGCATAACACTGATTATCTCGCCAAATTCGGGTAGGGTAATGCCGTATTTCGCCAGAACTTCCCTTTTCGGTACGATCTTCAATTGTGGACGTTCTATCTGCTGTTCCACATTAAGGTCGGCAATACCTTCAATGCCTTCGATGGAAGCTTTGATTTGATTTCCCAATGAAAACATTTTATTCAGGTCGGTTCCAAAAAGCTTAATCGCAATATTGGCCCGTGTACCTGAAAGCATAGCGTCGATACGGTGAGAAATAGGTTGTCCTATCTCGATGTTGACACCGGGTATTACTTTAACTTTTTCACGGACTTCTGCCAATACTTCATCTTTGGAGCGTTTGTCGAGTACAAACGGAGCTTCTATTTCCGACACATTTACCCCCAATGCATGTTCGTCGAGTTCCGCACGTCCGGTTTTTCGGGCAACGGTTTGTATTTCGGGAACAGAGAGCAGAATACCTTCGGCAATACGCCCAATCTTGTCCGACTCTTCAATTGAAATTCCGGGAACTGTGCTTACATTAATCGTAAATGAGCCTTCGTTAAACGGAGGTAAAAAACTCCTTCCTAATGAGGAAAATACAATTAATGAAACAACCAAAACTCCGCCTGTTACACCAAGCACCCATTTTTTGTGAATCAATGACCACCTTAGTGTTTTTTCATATACAACTTTTAGTTTTCTTACAACATACGGTTCCTGATCATGTTTATTTCCATTTCGGGGTTTGCCCAACAAATAACTGCACAATACCGGTGTAAGGGTAAGCGCTACAACAGTAGATGCAATTAAGGCTGCAATGAAAGCCACACCAAGGGGGGCAAGCATACGCCCTTCCATCCCCGAAAGAAAAAACAGGGGAATAAAACTGGCTATGATAATTAGCGTTGAGTTCAAAATAGGCATACGCACTTCTTTTGACGCTTCGAAAACAAC
>JAEUSS010000441.1 GCA_016788685.1 Prolixibacteraceae bacterium
ATACGGATTAAAATATTTATGGATTTCTCCATCGGAGAAAAATTTTGTACACATGTAATAAAAATGATCACTTGCCTGCAGATAATTCCAGTCTTTCAGCAGCGCTTCGTCGGTTATTTTGCTCATCCGGTCGGTCATTCCGTAGAGTTTGCTGAAAGCCTCATCCTGAAGCGCATTTCCCAACCAGGCGGACAGATCGCGCTCTTCATCGGCCCACGAAATGGCCTGTGGCACGCTGATTAGTGAAACCGGCTGGAATTGAGCCGCCACTTCGGACGGAGTTACGAATGTCATTGAAGAGTGTTCAAAAACGGCATCCGGCAACTGCTTCATAAATTCAAAAATTCCGGTTTCGGCCGGCTGATGTTCGCCAAAACTCTCATAATCAATAAACAAATTACAAAAATCGTCATTCCCGAGAGATTTGAGCCATCCGACAAATTTACCGGCAGTCAGCGGGTATTCGCTCCAGTCCTTGTTCCCAAAGCGAAATGCGATGTCGTCACTCAGCTTATAATTACGCATCATAACCTTCAGGCGCGGATTAATGGCATTGACATACATAAAATTAGGTGATTTCCAACCCAGAACATGACGGGCACCTTCGGTCAGCATGGCTTTAAAACCCATCTCAGCAATTACTTCGCCAATTTCATCCGAATAAATCAACTCGGTATTACGGAAAACAGTTGGTTTTTGCCCGAAATATTTTTCAATCAAGCGATCGTGCGCTTCAACTTGTTTTCTGAATAACCCGGTATTCTTTAGTGAAACCAGCGAGTGCGCATAGGTCTCCGACAAAAACTCAACCTGCCCGGTTTTGGCCAGGGCCTGAAACGAGTCGATTACTTCAGGAGCATACAACGCAAACTGCTCGAGCGCAATGCCCGAAAATGAATATGCAATTTTAAATTTGCCCTTGTGCCTGGCAATCAGATCGAGCATCAGTTTGTTGGCCGGCAGATAACAACGGTCGGCTACCTTCCGGAGTATGGATTCATTGGAAAAATCGTCGTAATAATAATGGTCATTCCCAATATCGAAAAACCGGTATCGCCGGTATCGGAATGGCTGATGGACCTGAAAATAAAAACAAATGGATTTCATATCGTCATATTTTCGTGTTTGGCGTTCAGAATAGCTTTGATGTATATATCACGAACCTGGGCTGCCGAATTTTTCCACAACAGATTATTCACCTCATCCTTTCCACACTCGCGGAACATGTCGTGTAGCGCCGGATAATTCAGTAACCCGTATATGGCATCGGCCATGGCGTAGGTATCCCAGTAGTCAATTTTTATGGCATAGTTGAGTATCTCCGAAACGCCCGACTGGTAAGAGATAATAACCGGTACATTCGCCTGCATGGCTTCGAGCGGAACTATTCCGAAGGGTTCGGAAACCGATGGCATCACAAAAACATCGCTCATCCGGAACATATCAAACACATCATCGCCTTTCAGAAACCCGGTAAAATGAAACCGGTCGGCAATTTTAAGTTCAGCCACACGTTTCACCATGGCATTCATCATATCGCCGCTTCCGGCCATTACAAACCTGACGTTATCCATTTTCCGGAGAACGAGGCTGGCCGCTTCAACAAAGTACTCCGGTCCTTTTTGCATGGTGATGCGCCCCAAAAAAGTCACGATCTTCTCATCGACACCTTTCTTCAGCAGCATTTTCTCTTCTTCCGGAATTGGCTCTACGGCATTGTAAACAGTAGTTACCTTCCGGGGATCAATGTCATATTTATCGATTACGATATTCCGGGTCAGGTTGCTGACGGTAATAATCTGGTCGGCAGCATCCATACCTTCCTTTTCCATCGCATATACCGTTGGATTTACACTCCCCCCGCTGCGGTCGAAATCGGTGGCATGAACGTGAATCACCAGTGGTTTTCCTGAAATCCGTTTAGCTGCCATCCCGGCCGGATAGGCCAGCCAGTCGTGCGCATGGATTACGTCGAACTCGTTGTCGCGGGCGATGACTTCGGCAACCAGCGAGTAGTTATAAATTTCGTGAAGCAGGTTGTCATTATATTTCCCTGAAAAATTAATTGTTCCTTCCGAAGTTGTTTCAACAAAACGTGTTTTTTCCGAAGTCACTTTGGTTGTCAGTTTCCAGAACTCTTCCGGATCGACATAGGGAACCATCCCTGACTCCACTTCGTAATAATCGACTTTCGATTCCAGATCAGCAAATTTAATTTCCTTTCGGGTCACAGGCACGGTATTGGCACCTACCAGCTGAATACCTGTCTGGTCTTCGTCGCCGTACGCTTTCGGCACAACAAATATGACACCTACATCTTTAAACCCGGCAAGCCCTTTGGTTAAACCGTAACAGGCAGTACCCAATCCTCCGGAGATGTGCGGGGGAAACTCCCAACCAAACATTAGTACTTTCATGTGTTTTGTTTTCAAATTGCTCCGCGGAAACTCCGCATCAACATTTGTTTTTCATTCCGGCTTTCTTTCATCTTCAACAGCTCTCCCCGTTCTCCGGAAATAACAGGTTTATACCCAGCGAACATCGCATTGTTCAAGTAATTTATACGCATGTACCAAGGCAGCAACACTCCACGCCTGCGATATGGCTCCTTTTCCTTTGTGTGGCGGATTCCCGTCATACATTTCAGAAATGGTCCCGATGCAATTTTCAGTCATTTCGACCTCAAAACCCTCAATAATTTTCCTGACATAAGGCATTCCCCCACGCCGGTGTATTTTCAGATAGGCTTCAACAAAAAACGATATCAGCCAGGGCCATGCCGTCCCCTGATGAATGATCAGTTCTCGCTCGCTGGTATTCCCTTCGCAAATCCCTTTATACCTCGGGTCACGGGGCGACAAAGTCCGCAAGCCCCGAGGTGTAAGCAACTCTTGTTTGACAGTACTCAGAATGGCCTTCTGCTTTTCCCTGTCGAGTGGTGAAAACTCCAGGGCCGCTACCACAATCATATTGGGCCTGATCGACCAGTCTTTAACTTCGCCATTTACACAATCGGCCAGATATTGACGCTGGTCGCTCCAAAACAGATCAACGAACGATCTGGCCACCAGTGCCGGAATATCTTTCCACTCTGCAATAAACTCCAAATCACCTTCAGCCTCAGCCAGCTCAAGAGTCAAACACAGCGCGTTGTACCAAAGCGCATTCACCTCAACAGGCATTCCGGCCCGCTGCACAACCGGTTTTCCTCCAACATAAGAATCCATCCAGGTTAAGGCAATCCGCTCTGTCTCTCCGGAAATCAAACCATTGCCATGCATCCGGATATTAAAATCAGTTCCTTTTTTATATGCCGAGAGAATCGATTTCATTGGTTTCCCATATTTCGTCCATATTCTCCCGGAGTCTCTGATGCTCCGGTAATACTGCTGGACAGCCCAGAAAAACCAGAGTGACGAGTCAATTGTCCCCGGCGAAGTTCCTGAAGCAACTGACCTGTTCAGGAATAACCCGTCTTTTAAGTCCCGGAGTTGCGTATCCAGTATCCGTTCGAAGTTTTCCCGATCACCCAGATCAAGCGTCAGTCCGGGAAGGGCAATAAATGTTTGCCGTATCACCGAATCATACCAGGGAAATCCGGCAATAATCCGGGTTTGATTGCCCTTTCCGGCGATGAATTGCTGCGCCGCACTTTTCAGGCTTCCTATAAATGAATCCCGGGGAATACGCTTTTTCAACTCGCGGGTAAATTTCGACCTGTACGAAGCAGGAGCGCTCTCGCTGGTAGAAGCAGAGAATATCACCGTTTCGCCCTTTTTTATCGGGACTTCAAAATAACCGGGTACAAAAAGATCCTCTTTATACTCGTACCCCCTGGATTGTTCTTTCGGATACTCAATACCATAATACCAATCGGGAGCAGGAATAAACTCAGCCTCCTTTGAAAACTGCATATACAAAAAAGGATATCCGTCATACAACCTGACTTTGATTCCGTTTTCGACTTCCGAGTAACGGGTATTTGCATACCAGTTCACCTTACTTAGCTGATGAATGCTTCGGAAAGCCAGAAAAGGTTTAAACCGGAGAAGCGTGGGCGAGTGTGCGTCTTCCAGCGTGTACTTTACCAGCAGTTGCTGCTCTTTCCCAACCAACAGGCGTTCTTTGGTCAGCACAACTCCACCAACCCGGTAAGTGGTTTTGGGAACAACTTCAACTTCAAAATCACGGATATACTTGTGCCCCTTGGGTTCGTAGCGGTCTCCGTCGTATTTGTGAATACCCAGATTGAAGGAAGCGCCATGCTGAACCACCGTTTCGTCCAGTGACGACAACAGCACATGCTTTCCTCCATCCGGTTCATTTACCGGGCAAACCAGCAAACCGTGATATTTACGGGTATTACATCCGACAAGACTTGTGCTGGTGTATGCCCCTTCCCGGTTTGTACGCAAAACTTCACGCTGAAGCGAATACTCCAGATTGACCAATTGGGTTTTGTCAAATTTCAGATAACTCATCATTCCTGATCTTTTAGTGTCTTTAGCTCCGGAAATAGAATTAAAAAAGAATCCTCAGACAACCTGCATCACGCATTAAACAGGGCTTCCGCCAATCGGATTAATTGCCGAAACCTGCCAGCTCGCTCTCGAAATGGTTCTTTTCCTCCACAAAGTTAAGGTACGGAAACTCAGACTCTAACCGACTGATTTCCTCCAGGTTGGACTGCAAAAATTTCTTATATTCGTCTGAAGTCGGATTAGCCGGACGATGCTGAACGGCTTTCTGTACCTTCAAAACACTCTGAGAAACATTCTTGCTCTCTTTGGTAACCATGACTTTACAAAAACGGTCGAAAATATAGTCAACGGCAAACGGACTCAGATGAATCATATCTTCAGCATAGAAACGATAATCCCGCAGTTCATCCATCATCAGTTCGTAGGCCGGAAAATATCCGCAGTCCCGCTCGCCGAAACCAGTCCTCAGCCGGTCGATAGCCAGCAGAAGGATTGCTTTGCTCACCTGGTTCTCTACAGCTCCGTCTTTCCAGTGACGGATCGGGCTTACAGTAAACACAACTTTCAGTTTCGGATTAAATGCCCAAAGCTCTTCCAGCAAGCTTCGGTACGCCTCTGTTATCTCGTGCACACCCAGGCGGACACGACTAAACTGAGCGGCCGGAACCTTATGACAATTGGATACAATCTGCCCAGAATGCAACAGTTCGTAAGCCCAGGCTGTACCGAAAGTAATAACCAGAAAATCGGCATTGCTCAGGAACTCGTGAGAGCTGGCAATCCGGCTATTGATCTTCTCAAGGGTAACAACCGGATCAGTATCCGAAAAGCGGCTATGGTGATAAAAACTATTCCAAAGTCCCTGATCCTGAAACAAATCATATTCAGAAAAAACACGTTTTTCGAGTAATATTTGCAAGCTGTTTGCAATCGATTCGGGATTATACAAAATCCCAAACGGATTCATATCCACATCAAACTTCAAATCAATCAGTTTTTGCCCGATATTTTCGGTGAAGCATGATCCGATGAACATTGTTTTATTGGAATAGTCCATCTTCCAAGGAAACTCCGGAATGTTTATTTCAGTAATCAATGACATAAGTGTAATTTTAAGATTTATCCGATTATAAATTAATACAATTCAACAATCAAACGGCGCTCTTCCGACTACTTTATAATTTTAATACCGCTCCCAGACTATCGCACTTTTCGCACTTCTTGCTTTTTCAATACGAGAGCTGTGCGGGCAGGCAGGTACAGGCGCAAATAATGCTGGCTGGTTAAACCGCCCGATGGAATCGTGTAATAAGTCATTTGTCCGTCAATGCGGTTTTGCCCACCAAAACGTTCTTCATCGGTATTCAGTTCAATCTTGTACTTGGATGGTTCCTGCGGGATTCCGTAATCAACGAACGATTGTGACGGATGAAAATTAAATACAAACAAATATTCGCCCCTGGAATAAGCCAGCACCTCATTTTCTTTATGATCGTAAACCCAATGAACTTCAGGAATTTCAATCAGTTTTTCTTTTCTGACCAATGTGATCATCGCCCGGTCAAAGTCCGACAACCAGCAATACTTTAATTCCTGATTATCAACCAGACTCCACAATCTTCGGGCATGGGCATACGACCAGCCATTGCCTTCCCGCGGGAAATCAATCCATTCCGGGTGCCCGAATTCGTTGCCCATAAAATTCAGGTAAGCCCCTCCGGCACTTGTTAACGTTGCCAGCCTGATCATTTTATGTAGTGCAATGCCACGGTCAACCGTCAAATTAGGCTGATCTTTGCGCATACTGAAATACATTTCTTTATCTATCAACCTGAAGATTATGGTCTTATCGCCCACCAAAGCCTGATCATGCGATTCGGCATAACTCACGACCTTTTCATCGAGCCGCTTCGAAGTCAACTCATGAAAGATAGTACCGACATCCCAATGCTCATCAGCTACTTCTTTGATTGTTTTGATCCAGAAATCAGGGACGCCCATGGCCATGCGGTAATCAAAACCCAACCCGCCATCGTAAAGCGGTGTGGCCAGTCCGGGCAATCCGCTCATTTCTTCGGCGACCGACAAGGCATTCGGATTTATCTCGTGAATCAGCCGGTTGGCCATAATAAAATACGAAAAAGCATCCTGATCCAACCCGCCATCGAAATAATCATCGTAACAGGTAAAAGCTTTCCCCAATCCATGATCATAATAGAGCATGCTGGTCACGCCGTCAAAGCGAAATCCGTCGAACTTAAATTCTTCGAGCCAATATCGGATGTTGGAAAGCAAAAAATGTATGACTTCGGGTTTTCCGTAGTTAAAACAATACGAATCCCAGGCCGGATGCTCGCCTTTGGTACCGTCGTGAAAAAACTGGTAACGGGTCCCGTCGTATTTGCCCAAACCTTCCACCTCATTTTTCACCGCGTGCGAATGTACCAGATCCATAATTACGGAAATCCCCATTCCATGCGCTTCATCCAACAACTGCTTCAACTCTTCCGGAGTGCCAAACCTGGACGAAGGAGCAAAGAAACTGGAGACATGGTAACCGAAACTTCCGTAGTACGGATGTTCGGGAATGGCCATCAACTGAACCGTGTTATAGCCAGCCTTCCGGATACGGGGCAAAACATCGGTCCTGAATTCATGGTAGGTATGCACTCGCTCGCTTTCACCCGCCATTCCGATGTGTGCTTCATAAATCAGCGGAGCCTCTTTTTCCCTCTGAAACATCGGATTCTTCCATTCGTATTCACGATCCGGAGCCCAAACCTGGGCATTAAATATTTTGGTCTGATCGTCCTGAACAACACGGGTTGTCCACGCAGGAATCCGTTTCCCCTGCCCGCCTTCCCAGTAAACAGAAAACGCGAACAGATCGCCGTGAGTCATTTTATCGGCAGGAAGTTCGAGTTCCCAGTCTCCCGCACCGATTGATTTCAGTGCAAACTCCCGGGTTTCCTGCCAATCATTGAATTGCCCGACCAGATAGATGGCTGTTGCATTCGGTGCCCAATCACGGATAACCCAAGCTCCGTCCTTCCGGTGTAATCCATACCACTCATGTCCCTGTGCAAATTCCGACAAACGTTTCCCGCGCAGCACTTTCTGTTCGGCTTCCAGGGCAATTTGCAGACGCAGATTTATGATCGGGGCAAACGGCTCAAGCCAGATATCATTTTTTACAAAATTCGGGAGCTTCATGGTACTTTCAGTTTGCTTAAAGATAAGAAAAGATATTAAACAAAGAGTCTCGTTATTAGCGAGACTCTTTGTTTAATACATATTATTTATCCTTTGTTGCCTCCTGAATAAATCTCTGATCCAACTCATCCGAATCTCCGTATCTGGAACGAAGTTCGGCCAAGCGCTGATGCATCATCTTCTGCACATCGGCATAAGCCGGATCGTTATAAATACTCTTCATTTCACGCGGATCTTTCTCCAGATCATACATTTCCCACTCGTCCACATCGTAGTAAAAATGAATGAGTTTATACCGATCGGTCCGTACGCCGTAATGACGCTTCACCATGTGTACCGACGGATATTCGTAGTATTGATAATAAACGGCATCACGCCATTCACCTTGTTCTCCGTTCATCAGTTTCCTGAACGACATGCCCTGCATATCGGCCGGGACCGTCACTCCGGCGTAATCGAGGAAAGTAGGTGCATAATCAACGTTCTGCACCATTTGGTTGATGACAGTTCCCGGTTTTATCTCTTTCGGATAGCGCACCAGTAAAGGCACCCGGAACGATTCTTCGTACATGAACCGTTTATCAAACCATCCGTGTTCCCCCAGATAAAACCCGTTATCCGAAGTATAAATCACGATTGTATTTTCGGCTAATCCGTTTTTATCCAGATAATCAAGCAACTGTCCGACACCATCGTCAACCGATTTGATGCATTTCAGGTAATCACGCAGGTAACGCAGGTATTTCCATTTGGCCAGATCCTTCCCTTCCGGTTTGTTCTTCAGGAACTCTTCGTTCCGCGGATTGTAAGCGTTCCTCCAGGCCTGGCGCTGCGTGGAATCCATACGTTTAATATCGCCCATGAAGTTGGTTGGTTCGCCGGTATACGGGTCATTTTCAAATTTCATATCATGCCCCCACATCATATCTTTTACCACTCCCATTTCCTGAGTATGGGCAGCAGTTCCGCGTCCGGCATAATCGTCGAAAAATGTTTCAGGCAGCGGGAAATCCTGATCTTCATACAAATCAAGGTATTTTTCCTCTGGAAGCCAGTTGCGGTGCGGTGCCTTCTGATGATACAGCAAACAGAACGGCTTCGATTTATCACGGGTTTTATCAAGCCAGTTCATTGCAAATTCGGTAGTCAGAGTCGTTACATATCCGGGGAAGCGTTTTTTTTCTCCGTTTTCAATAAAATCAGGATTATAATATTGTCCCTGTCCGGGCAGCACATTCCAGTAATCAAATCCCTGAGGCGATCCCTCCAGATGAATTTTTCCGATCATTGCCGTGGTGTATCCGTTCTGTTGCAGAATTTTGGCAAAATTCTGCTGATTCCAGTCGAATGGCTTCACATTATCAACCTTCCCGTTCACATGACTGAACTTCCCGGTAAGCATTACGGCCCGGCTTGGAGCGCAAATAGAATTAGTAACAAATCCGTGATTAAAAATAGCTCCTTCCCGGGCAATACGATCAATGTTAGGCGTTTGATTCAATCCATGCCCATAGGCGCTGACGGCCTGATAAGCATGATCGTCACTCATGATGAAAATGATGTTCGGCCGGGTTTGTTTGGGTGCCGAAGACGTACATGCCGGTATTATTCCGGCAGAACAAAGGCTCAGCAATGTCAAAGTTTTGGTTCTGCTCATAATTCTTAAGGTTAAGCTTATTGATTAGTTAGCTGATACACGTCCGGGTTCGCGACGACTGCTTCCCGGCATGCCCTGAATATCGTCGCCCAGGTCACCTCTGGCATCATCAGCCAGCTTTTTCAGTTCGGTCGCTACCTCCGGATAATATTCTTTCACATCATACCGTTCGCCCGGATCGCGGCGAAGATCATACAACCCCTCTTCAAACTGAAAGTTCTCGTCCGCACGTCCGGGGAATCCGTCAGCACCTGGCTTAAACCCGATGTAAGTACGCCCGGGATGAGCAAAAACAAGCTTCCAGTTGCCCTTACGCACTGCTTCCAGACTGTTTCTGCGGTAATAGTACAAAAACGATTCGCGTGGATTGGCATTTTCATCGCCAAGCAAAAGTGGTAAAATATTGACCCCGTCGATCTTTTTCTCCGGAAGCGGCACACGGGTTATTGCAGCCAGTGTCGGCAAAATATCTATAGTTGAAGCCAGTTTATTACACACTGTTCCTTCCTGAATATTTCCCGGCCATTTCATCAGGCAGGGAACACGCTGCCCTCCCTCAAAACTGGAGCCTTTCCCCTCCCGAAGTCCGTCTGTTGATCCGGCGTGATTGCCAAAATTCAGCCACGGTCCATTGTCGGAAGTAAAGATAATCAAGGTATTTTTCGCGATCCCGTTCTTTTCAAGGGCTTTCATTATCTCGCCCACCGACCAGTCAATTTCCATCATCACATCGCCATACAGGCCCTGTTCGCTTTTCCCCTTAAACTTCCCGGAAACGGCCAGGGGAACATGAGGCATTGAATGAGCCAGATACAGGAAAAACGGTCTTCTCTTGTTCTCGGCAATAAAACGAACCGCCCGTTCAGTATAAATCGTAGTCAGTTCCGACTGGTCGTCCAGCGTATTTATTTCCCTGACTTTTTCATTACCTTCAATCAACGCGAGCATTGGATAATTTCTTTTTCG
This sequence comes from Prolixibacteraceae bacterium, assembly GCA_016788685.1. GTDB lineage: Bacteria > Bacteroidota > Bacteroidia > Bacteroidales > Prolixibacteraceae > Aquipluma. Next base: position 10,318 of record JAEUSS010000441.1, read on the forward strand.
GTCGGTTGATTCTTTGCGGGCCGGAGTCCCGTCGAAGTTCACAGGCCACATGTCGTTCGAGTACGGGAGCCCCAAATACTCGTCAAACCCTTGCTGCAAAGGCAGAAATTCACGATGATGGCCCAAATGCCACTTCCCGACTGCAGCGGTTTTATAGTTTCTCTTTTTCAGAATTTCAGGAATAGTCTCCTCTGAAGGATTTAACCCGATGTTCGCATCGGGCATCAATGCTCCCGAAATTCCGACGCGGTTAGGATAGCATCCGGTCAGAATCCCAGCACGTGAAGCACTGCAAACAGCCTGTGCCGACACGAAATTGGTGAACCTGACCCCTTGCGCAGCCATCCGGTCGAGATTAGGTGTTTTATACTGGGTTGCACCGGAGCAACTCATATCGCCGTAACCCATATCATCCATAAAAATCAGAATGATGTTGGGATTAGTCAACTTCTCTGCGGCATAACCGAACGTTGGAACGGAAGCCACGGTAAGTCCTGTAAAAAATGAATATTTCAAAAGTTTATTCACAGCCGAACTATTTAAATCAGTCATTGTCCTCAAATTTATAAAAAAAGAGGCTGCTTCGGAACTTTTACCCCAAACAGCCTCTCAATATATGTGTAAAGAAAACAGGTCTAATCAATCACCTCAAACCCGCAATACGGAACCAATACTTCAGGAACCCTGATACCTTCAGGAGTTTGGTTATTTTCAAGAATAGAAGCCAAAATACGTGGTAACGCCAAGGCACTTCCATTCAACGTATGTGCGATAACCGGTTTCTTGGTTGCCTCATCACGGTAGCGCAATTTCAGTCGGTTGGCCTGAAAGCTTTCGAAGTTCGAAACAGAACTGACTTCCAGCCATTTTTCCTGGGCAGCCGAGAAGACTTCAAAATCATAAGTCAATGCCGAAGTAAAACTCATATCACCTCCGCAAAGACGAAGAATGCGGTATGGTAATTCAAGCTTCTTGACCAGGCTCTCCACATGAGCGACCATTTGGTCGAGCATCTGGTAAGAATTATCCGGATGGGCAATTTGCACGATTTCGACTTTATCAAACTGATGCAAACGATTCAAGCCGCGAACATCTTTTCCGTACGAACCGGCTTCACGGCGGAAGCAGGCACTGTATGCTGTATTTTTTATTGGCAGATCTTTCGCTTCCACAATCACATCGCGATAAATATTGGTTACCGGAACTTCGGCTGTTGGGATCAGGTACAGATTATCAGCCGTGGCATGGTACATTTGTCCCTCTTTGTCGGGTAACTGCCCGGTTCCGAAGCCTGAATCTTCGTTTACCATCAGAGGCGGCTGTATTTCCAGATAACCGGCTTCGCGGGCTTCATCAAGGAAAAAACTGATTAAGGCACGTTGAATGCGGGCACCTTTTCCTTTATAAACCGGGAATCCGGCACCGGTGATTTTTACGCCAAGTTCAAAATCGATAATGTCGTATTTCTTCGCCAAATCCCAATGAGGAACGCTCTTTTCATGCAATACAGGAACTTCGCCTCCCTGCCTGACCACCAGGTTGTCTTCCGGAGTACGCCCTTCAGGAACCAGTTCAGAAGGAAGATTGGGAAGCAGCACCTGCAGATTGAAAACGTCCTTATCAATCCGGGCAAAATCTTCATCAAGTTGCCTGATGGCGTCTTTCAGCTCGGCGGTGCGGTTTTTGGCAGCATTGGCCTCTTCTGCTTTTCCTTCGCGCATCAAAATACCAACCTGCTTCGAAATTTTGTTCATTTCGGCCTTGAACTGATCGGCACTGGCCTGTATCTCATTTTTCTTTCCTGACAATTCGGTGATTTGCAAAACAATAGCCGAAGCATCAAAATGTTTCTTTTTGAGTTTTTCAATTACCAAGTCCGGATTTTCCTGTATAAACTTTAGATTGAGCATTTTCGGTTTATTTTATTTTTTAGACCGACAAATTTAAAATAAAAAAATCTCCTGCCTTCGGAAAAGCAGGAGATAATTCAATGAATATTCTGTAATCGTTCCTAGTTGCTTCCTTCTGCAGGAACAATTGGTTCAACTGTTACAAACGATTTGTTGTCTCTTCTTTTTTTGAAAACAACAGTTCCGTCCACCAAAGCAAACAAGGTATGATCTCTTCCCATACCAACATTTAAACCTGGGTGGTGTGAAGTACCTCTCTGGCGAACAATAATGTTACCAGCTGTTGCAGCCTGACCGCCGTATATTTTAACGCCGAGTCGCTTGCTTTCTGATTCGCGTCCGTTTCTGGAACTACCCGCACCTTTCTTATGAGCCATGGTAAATTTTTTTTAATGTTATCCTATTACTTCTTCAATTTGAATTTTGGTCAGGTATTGACGGTGACCATTCATTTTCTGGTAACCTTTTCTTCTTTTTTTCTTGAAGACCAATACTTTATCTCCCTTGAGGTGTTCAACCACTGTTGCAGTTACACTTGCTCCCTCAACAACCGGAGTTCCAACCTTCACAGCACCTTCGTTATCCACCAGAAGAACCTTGTCAAAAACAACAGTTTCGCCTTCGGCGTTTTCCAAACGGTGTACATACACTTTCCGGCCTTTTTCAACTTTCATTTGCTGACCGGCAATTTCTACAATTGCGTACATTTCAA
>JAEUSS010000442.1 GCA_016788685.1 Prolixibacteraceae bacterium
ACTAATTTCGAAACCGCTGTTGATATCGATCCCACGCCATCGGGGATGTTCAAAATTCTGAATAGCCTCCAGATCATCAGGTCCAATTCCTCCACTCAGAAAAAAGGGAACTAAGCCTTTATAGTTTCTCAACAGCTGCCAGTTGAATTTTTGTCCGGTGCCGCCCGGCAGCTGGCCTTTGGTGTCGAACAGGAAATAATCGCAGACTTCCGAATAAGCCTTCAAAGCGTCAAAGTCAAACGATTCATCGATGGCAAAAGCTTTGAAAACCGTGATCCCTGAACGCTGAATCTGCCTGCAATATTCGGGAGTTTCGCGGCCATGCAACTGAACAACATTCAACTTCCAGTTTCGGAAAACTTCGAGCACTTTGTCCGGAGCCTCATCGACAAAAACACCCACTTTCCTGACCGTATCCGGGACCGCCGCCAGTATTTCAGGCACAGGTTCGAACCCGACAAACCGTTTGCTCCGGGGGTGAAAAATGAATCCCAGATAATCAGGCTGTGCCGAAGCAACCCCTGAGATATTTTCAGGATCGCGCATTCCGCAGACTTTTATTTTTAGATAGTTCATTTTTAAAAATTTAAACGCAAAGTCGCTAAAACGCCAATATCAAAGGTTTCAAATATTAAATTTTAGCGACTTTGTGTCTTCGCGTTTGAATCATTATTTCAATTTCTCAATAAACTCCTTGCATGCTTTGCCCGGATCGTCGGTTTTCATAAAGGTTTCGCCAATCAGGAACCCTTTAAACCCTGCCGCGCGAAGTTGGCTGATGCTTTCCGGATCAGAAATTCCGCTTTCCGAAATCTTCACAAACTGCTCCGGAATCAATTCGCTCAGGCAAACCGAAGTCTGAATATCTACTTCAAAAGTTTTTAGGTCGCGGTTGTTCACGCCAACCAAATCGACCTTCGGATTCAGTTTCTCCAACTCTTCGGCGCTGTGTACTTCGACCAATACTTCCAGACCAATCTCTTTGGCAGTTTCAGTCAGTTCCAGCAGCAGTTCTTTGCTTAAACTTTCAGCAATAAGCAAAATTACATCAGCTCCGTGTGCGCGGGCTTCGTAAATCTGGTACGGATCGAGCATAAAGTCTTTACGCAAAATCGGAGCATTTCTGTTTGCCCAACGTGCCGAGGCCAGATTTTCAAACGAGCCGCCAAAAAAGCGCTCGTCAGTCAAAACCGACAATCCGCATGCACCGGCAGCCACATAGGCCGCAGTCACTTCCGAAGCTTCGGCTTCGGCATTAATTACTCCTTTTGACGGCGATTGTGTTTTGAATTCGGCAATCACCCCACTCGCGCCCTCAGCCAGCAATGCGGCTTTCAGCGAGTTTGTCTTCCGTCTGAAATACGGTGACTCCATTAATTGCTCCAACGAAACTTTGCTTTTTGCCTCAGCAATTTCAGTCCGTTTATGGTTGTTTATTTGATCGAGTATGTTCATAAAAAGTTTCAAGTTTCAAATTCCAAGTTTCAGGTTTTTCTGCCAGTTGCCTGTTGCTAGCTGCTAGCGACTACAAACTGCGACTGATCACTATTTACTGTTCAATTCCATCAATTTATTAAATGCAGCAAGAGCCTTTCCTGATTTTAATGATTCAGATGCCTCGGCAACGCAATCGGCAAGCGACTTTTCAGGATAAACACAACGAATTCCCAAGGCCGTATTGGCAATCACCACGTTTTTCCGGGCATCGGTGGCCGTCGTTTCCAAAACGCTTTTAAATATTTTTGCTGCATCGGCAACCGTCTCACCACCATAAAGTTCGTCCTGTTTTACAGAAGAAAAGCCAAAATCCGCGGGAGAAAGGTTGTCTTCTGTTTGGTTCGATACAAAACGGGCATCGCCGGTCAGCGAAATTTCGTCGTAACCATCCAGACTGTGAACAATCAGGTAGTTTTGTCCGCTTTCCCTGAAAACTTCGTGATACAAATCCATGACATCCAGATCGTAAACACCCACCATCTGATTTTTAGGGAAAGACGGGTTGATGATCGGCCCCATCAGATTAAATAAAGTTTTCACTTTCAACGTTTTCCGCACCGAACCAACACTCTTCATGGCCGGATGAAACAGCGGGGCATGAAAAAAACAGATTCCGGCTTCCTCAACTTCACGGCGCAGTTTATCGGGTTTGTTGCTGAACTGATAACCAAAGTACTCAAACATATTCGACGAACCGCTCACCGAAGACAGTCCGTAGTTGCCGTGCTTGGTTACTTTGATACCAGCACCGGCCAGCACAAAAGCACTTAAGGTTGAAATATTGAACGTGTCTTTTCCATCGCCGCCAGTACCCACCACATCGATGGTATTGTATTCAGAAAGGTCGATGGCCACACATAAATCGAGCAACGCCTGCCTGAAGCCGGAGAGTTCTTCGGCCTTGATAGGGCGCATCCGGAAAACCGTCAGGAAAGAAGCAATTTCGGCATCTGAATATTGCCCCTCGGCAACCCGCACCAGCATCTGGTGAGCCTCTTCTTTTGTCAGGTGATTTCCTGCAAACAAATAGTTTAATGTATCTTTCATTTTCGGTAGTGTTGCGGTTTTCGGGTTAACATACAATTCGTAACAATTGAAAATTACTTCTTCAGCCAGTTGGCAATCATCTGTTCGCCCAGTGGAGTCAAAACCGACTCGGGGTGAAACTGAACTCCTTCCAGGTCATACTCCGTATGTTTCATCGACATGATCATGCCATTGTCGTCGTAGCTGGTTACCTGCAAACACTCGGGAAGGTCAGATTCATTGACAATCCAGGAATGATACCGCCCAACCGCAAAAGTTTCAGGAAGCCCATCGAAAAGAACTGTCGGGACACCCGTTTTGTTTACCGGAGTTGCGATGCCATGCAGAACGCGGTTCATGTTGGTCAACGATCCGCCGAAAACTTCGCCAATCGCCTGGTGCCCGAGGCAAACGCCCAGCATACTTTTGGTCGGTGCAAATCTCCGGATAATATCAAGCAGCAATCCGGCCTCTTCCGGAAGTCCGGGTCCGGGCGAAAGTATAATTTTATCGTACTGCTCCAGGTCTTCCAACGCAATTTCATCGTTCCGAAACACATCAACCGCCAAGCCCGATATCTTTTTGACGGCATGTACCAGGTTGTAGGTGAAGGAATCGTAATTATCTATGACTGCTATTTTCATGATGGTAATTTTTATTTCGCGTTTCGGGTTCCAGGTTTCGGGTAAACTTGTAACCCGAAACCCGTAACTCGCAACAATTTTTAATTTATTTCTTTCGCAATTTCCAGCGCCTTTTTCAAAGCAGCCAGTTTGTTATTTACTTCCTGAAGTTCGCTTTCTTCCTGCGAATCGGCAACCACACCAGCGCCAGCCTGATAATAAAGCGTACTTCCTTTACTCAGGAACGACCGGATCATGATGGCGTGATTCAGCGAGTTATCGAATCCCAGATAACCAATACATCCGCCATAATAGCTGCGGCGCTGGTTTTCGTAGGTGTCAATCAGTTGCATCGCGCGGTGTTTGGGCGCCCCGGATAATGTTCCGGCGGGAAACGAGTCGCCCAAAACGGTAATCATGTTGGTATTTTCGGGCAATTTACCTGAAACTTCGGACACCAGATGGATAACATGCGAAAAGTACTGAACCTGCCGGTAGCTGTCAACCCGGACATCGCTGGCATTGCGGCTCAGGTCGTTGCGGGCCAGATCGACCAGCATAACATGTTCGGCATTTTCTTTGGGGTCGGCACACAAACGTTCGGCCGAACGGCGGTCTTCATCGTCATTTCCGGAGCGTTTAAAAGTTCCGGCAATCGGGTTAATAATGGCGCGGTCTTTTTTAATACGCAGCTCAGCTTCAGGACTTGAGCCAAATATGCGATAGGTTCCGTAGTCGAAAAAAAACAAATACGGAGACGGGTTTACCGAGCGCAAAGCGCGGTAAACATTAAACTCGTCGCCTTTAAACGGCTGCGAGAACTGACGGGAAAGCACGATCTGAAAAACATCGCCACGAAAACAATGCTCTTTGCCTTTGCTTACCATGTATTTGTATTCTTCGTTGGTGATGTTCGAAACCTCGTCCCCAACGGTATCAAAATGGGTCGGCGAAAAAGTCAGATTCCGGAGCAGCGATTCAATCTGACCGATTTCTTTGGTCTCGCCTTCCATCAGGTTTTCGATCAGGCTGATCATGTCTTTGTGGTGATCGATGGCAACGATATACTTGTAAAAACAGTACTTTACTTCCGGAACCGAGTAGGTGTCTTTCTTTTCTGCGGTGATTTCAATTTTCTCGAAATATTTCACTCCGTCGTAGCTCATGTAGCCAAACAGCCCGTTCGCAGGCAAATCCCGGGTTTCGCCCGAAAGTTTGAACGACTTAAAGAATTCATCCAACTGCTGATCAACCCGACATTCCGGAGAAACAGTTTTGATCAGCTGTTCACGCCCGTTGTATTCGATGGTGATTTTGCCTTCATCGGCCGTAAAGCATGCCATGGGCTTGATGCAAATGAAAGAATAAGCATTTTCGTGCCCGTGATAGTCGGAACTTTCAAGCAAAATAGAATTCGGGAATAAGTCCCTGAATTTCAGATAAACGCTCACCGGAGTCAAAGTGTCGGCAAGAATCTTTTTTACGCTGACTTGTACATTAATTTCTTTCATGCGATATATTTTATTTAAATTTTCGGGATAAAAAAAGCGGCTTACCGTGTTACGATAAGCCGCTTTTTTCGTTCAGTTTGAACAATGGTAGCTACTTCCTTCCACGGTATTGCGAAAAGTTTCTGTGCCACCACCAAATATTTTTTATTGTCATCATCATTCTCTGCTTAAAATTAAAAAACCTGCTTTTCAGTAGAGAAGCAGGCCTAAATATGGTTTAAAAATACCAATATGGCTATTACTTCTTACTTTTTAGAAAGAAGACCCCACCACGGAAGCCATATTGTATTTGTATTTTGAATCATGTTTTTAAAACTTGCTGTAAAAAAATACAATTTATGCGAAAATAACAAGTCTTCGGGCCAGAAAGTTTTAAAGTCCTGCTTTATCTGTCAGCAAAAGGGCACTCAGCACCCAGCCAAGCAGACGACATAAACCTACATATCAACCGATTACGCACACACAATCTATTGTGCCAATGTAAACCGGAAACTTACCCCAAAGTTGGTATTCGAGGTATTAAACGAACCGACCAATGGTTTATTCAGAATCCGGTCGTAATACAAACGCAGCTGAAACCGGTCGCTGAGCATATAATCCGCGGTGGTTTTCAGTGTTATTGCATTTTGTCCGGCTGTCAACTGATCGTCTTGTTCCACAATTTTCCGAAGAATAGTTTTATTTTTCCTGAAAGAAAGATCGGCGCGGACATTCAGGTCGTTCGAATATGCTTTCTGCGAATTCTTGGTTTTAACAATCAAATCCATGCGCGTAAAACGGTATCCCAACCCAAAAACCATTTCGTTGCTCAGCACCTCGGTAATCTGGTTGTTCGAAAAGCTGAGTGCCAGATTCCTCGAAGTTTTCAGCTCGGCCCGGGTTTCAAAATCGTTGATCCAGGTGATATCGACATTAATCAGCGGACTAAACTGTTCGGAAATACTGACCGAGTTAATGTCGTTCGGACCAATAAAATCGCCTATTTTATTCCTGACATAGCTGAATCCATCGCCATACAAAGTTTCGTCGTAATCGAAATTTGAAATAAACGAGCCCACATTATAACTTGAACGGTATGCATGTGTAAAACTTAGTGCTTTAACGTATTTCTTCAGCATGGGCGACTGAGAAACAGCGCCTTCGTAGGTTACCCGCCAGTTCGGCCTCATGTATTTAACAGACGGAAACGGACTTAAAGCTACTTTATCGGCCGATTGCCCGGTGTAAGCAGCTATAAATGCCGGAATCATTACCTGAGGTGAGGTTGGACCATACCCAACCGGGAAACCTGTTGCCGGGTCAGGCTCATTCGGAACGTAGCCTCCGGGTACCTGATTATTTGCAACTCGCTGACTTGATAACCGTTTAGCAATTGTTTCCCGGTACTCCTTCATGTTCTGGAATGCCCGGGAGGCCGGCACCCCCTCTTTTCCCATTTTGCTGAAAGCCGTTTTCATGGTATTGACCGACATCGTAAAATTACCCCGGATTGATTTATTCATCGGGTCGAACTCGCCGCTGGAGCTGTTGTAATTATAGAATTCGGTAGTCCGCTCCGAATAAGTCCGGTTGGCATTGATGTCAATCCGCAAATCGGGGAAAGGCTCCACGTTGGCACGAATGCTGAACGTTTCGCTGTGCGACATGACGTATGGCGAATTGAGCGTGGTGTCGTGGGTAATCCACCCCTTTTGGGCAGCACGCATAGCAAAATCTTTGTCCTGCCAGCCAAGCAGAAACGGAATCCCCGGAGCAGTTGTCTGCCCCACCAAATCGCCGTACATTTCCTTGTCCGGTGTATATTTTCCGACTCCAAAGATCCGCGGCTCAGGCATAAATCCCGGGAGTACGGTACCGTCAGTAGAAGAATAGTTTAACGAAATGCTACGCACACTCATCAATGCCCGGGCGGTATACTGAACCAATTTCTTTCCAAAATCCCGGTTTACTTCAACTTTCCCTTTTACGATAAATTTCACTCCTGAAATACTTTTTTCAGGAGTAAAGCTGACCCGGTTTTCGTTAATAACAGTAACCTCACCATCAACTTTCGCCCCGTCTTTAGTAACGGCAATCACCTCTACATTCTGCGTATTCAGCTTGTGGAAAATTGACTTGGGAGTCTGAGCCTTAAGCCTGACGTTGTCCGTAGTGTACTGAACTTCTTTTACCCGCGAAGCTGACTTGTCGGTTGCCGTTTCCTGCTGTTGCTGAGTCTGCCGCCCTTGCTGCCCCTGACGCGGACGCTGCATGCGTTGCTGCTGGCGCGAGCTGGTTCCGTATTTCTGATTGATTTCTTTTAAGAACCCGACTCTATTATACAAGGTCACCATGTTGAGCTGACCGTTCAACTGAACCTGGCGCGAATTTTCGATCACATTCCCGAGGGTCACCGATTTGTCGGTCATTGGCCCGGCCTGCCAGTCGTACATCCCCTGGTAGCGTGCCGAAAGCGAAGTCCAGTCGAGCAATGGAAATTTATTTATCGGCACCATGTAATTTACATTGATCATGTGATGATACAAAGTTGGCCGCCCGAGATTAAATAAGTTGCGCAAAATCGAATCCTTCTTCATGGCATAATCATCATCGTGGCGGTTTATCCGTCCTTCAGGCTCATCAATACGTGCGGTATTCTGCGAAGAGAAATCGACTTCGAGGCTTCGGGTCAGGTTATAACGGATGTCTACATAACGGTTCCAAATGAAATCTTTATTGAATGTTCTCGGAATAATCATGTTCGGGTTGGAAATATTCCGAAGCTGAACCTCGTTGTAATGCCGCCAAAGGTCAGTTCGGAACGAAAACTGCGAAGGCCCCGGATAAAGATTAATGTCGCGGATCAATCTGAATGCGTTCTTATTTAAAAGCTTCGAATTCTTAAAAGGTTCAATCAATTCGGGACGTCCGTTAAAATTATAACTGAACATTCCGCGGTAGTTCTTATCCAGGTTCTGCTCCACATTGATACTTCTTTTCATCAGCTCGTTGTAAGAGTAGGTTACCGAGAAGTTGGTCGGATCATAAAACTTCGGTTTTCCCGATTTACTGCTCCGGTCAATCTTTACGTTGGTGAAGTTTATACTCTTGCGGGTAACCACATCCTGAGTCAAACGTTTAATCGAGTCTCTTTCTGCCTTTCCTCCAGCCATCGCCAGGGCATCTTTCATTTTGATGTCGGGGTCGAGCGGGTTATATTTGGGACTGCTTTTACTCTGAGAATAGCCCACATACATCGGAATTTTAACCTGCGCTTTATCGGGGAAAAATTTGCCCAACTCCAGATTGGCCGACATATCCACTTCCACCAGATCGTCCATCGCGCGTTCGTTCACTTTTTTATCAATGCTCCCGAATCCGGCACTGCGTGTTCTTCCGGCAACAATCACCGACCCCAAATCTGCCAGACGCGCAGTAACGCGTCCTGTGGCTGCCCATCCACCTCCTTCTTCAAAGTCGGATAAACGAAGTTCGTTCAGCCAGACTTCAACCGATCGCGGTCCGTAATTGTTGGCATCCTTGTCTCTGTACCGGATACCCACCATCATCACCTCCACGTTACCCAAATTCGGATTCCCCTTGATCGAGATCGTCCGGTTTCCGTCAACAACTTCATACGGCACCGTTAAACTGGCTGTCGGATTGGCTTGCCTGACCTCCTCGTTTCGTTTCAATTTCACATCAGTAAAAGCATCCAGATTAAGATTCAGCCTGTTCTCATCGGGCCAGACGGCCAGCCGGTCGGCTTCGTTATTACTCTTATATGCCCCGGGAATGGTAAGCTTAAGCGGTATTTCGTACTCGTAATAGTTAAAATTGTAGTCGGAGCCAACGCGAACAAAAAGCGACAAATCTTCATCCTTAAGCGGGTATCCTTCAATGGCCTCCGCATGAACTTCCATCTGCAACCGCTTGTAATTCCTGAAATCCATGCTCAGATTTTTGTAGGCCGCCTTAGCATCTCCTTCTTCCAGACCGATGGCCCTCAATACCAGTGACTGTTCGTTCAGCTGCCGGAGCTGGGGATTGGCCGGATCAATCACCCGTTCGATGCCGGGAGGCAACACATAATTGACAGGCTTCCGGCTGGCATTTTCTTCAATGTTCACCGCCGAAACATCAAACTGAGTATCGGGCGAATTAATCCCTATTTTACCATCCACATCCTTGGTATACTTGCGCCAGTCGGCACGGACCAGATCAAGTGTTGCAAAACGCAGAACGGTGGGTTGCGCAAATCCTTTCATGAACATTCTCATAAAACGGATGGACTTAAAATCGGTGATCGAACCGAATGCATTGTCGGGGGTCCGTACCGGAATTTTAAACTGGTACCATTTTACCCGGTTTGGCCGGCCATTTTTCAGCTCTCCGGTTGCTTCTTTGATGTCAGTAATCGAATTTTTCCCGATCACCATATCTTCCCTCCGGAGACTTATTCTATACTGGTAATACCGTTCGTATTCGTTCAACGTGTTATCGCCGTTGATATCCTCCATGTCAGGCTGGGTAGAAGCCGATGTGGCATACGGTTCCGGCGAAAGGTCGGTTGGAATGGAGTTACCTTCAGGCCCGTTGAAATTTTTATAACGTTCCAGAATGCCCAGTTTTTGATCATCATAATCAGATCCCCGATAATAGTGATAATTATCGCCCGAAGGGTCATTCGAAAATTTGGAAAATGTATCCTGATTCAGGATATTTTTCATGTTCTCCAGGTAACTCTGATGAAAACCCCGTTCATCATCGTCATTCATCCCGTCAAAACCGATGTCCTGATTTTTACGGCTCAGCGCATCGCCTGTAAACTCTTTTACCATTGACTGAAGTTTGGAAACCTTTCCCCAAACAGTTGTATCCACGCTCACCACTTCCGAATTCGTCGGCAATCCGTTCTCGAACGATTTCCGGGAGTCTTTTAAAACATCTTCGGAAACATCGCCAAGGTTAAAATACAGTTCTCCTCCCTGGTTCATTTCGAGGCTGTCGTTGACAAACGGGTCCATCATCCAGAATTCGATAAACTCGATGTTGGCAGCCTCAAAATCGCTGGTCGAAAGTTGCCGCATGATACCTCCCCACCGGGATTCCGGGTTCCGGAGTGTCCCGTCCGGATTCACCCCCTGTGAATATGCTGAGCCCTGATTGTCGTAATTGTATGGTCCTCTTTCTTCCGGATAAAAGGCCAGGTCAAAAACCGGAATATTGGTTGGCAAACCAACCGGCGTCTCCCGATCCGGGAAAATCTCTTTTTCGTACACTTCGCGTACCAGATGATCCGACTGAATATCTTTATCCTTCAGGTAAGCAGGTGTTGTTGAATTGTTCCTAAGAAACAGTGGATCAATAAAATACCAGGCCAGTTTTGCCCGATTATAACCATAAGCCAGATCATCGTTGGTCTCAGCTTCAGGAAACAGGGCCTGTTTTTGCGGTGTACTGGCTAAAACCCATGACGAACGGTCTTTCAGGTTAATTGACGTTTTTGTTGCCTCAAAGTCGTCGATGTAAGCGGTCCCGCTTTTATTAATGATCCGCGAGTGTCCGGGGATCAGTTGCGCAAATTCTCCGTCAAACGAAATTGACGATTGTTCTTTGGTCGAATAAAACGGAAGTTTATCGATCAATTTGGTCAGTAGCCTCGACTCGTTGGAGTATGAAGCGTCAAGCCCGAGCATGGTGTTCGAAATAGGGTCGTCTCCGTAATTTACCTTTTGGGTCAAAGGCCTTTCCTGTAAGTGCAAAACGGTTGCCCCCAGGTTAAACCTGTCGCTGAAGGCATAATTGGCATGTGCGCCAAGCATTGTTTTCCGCTGCATGCTGAACAGGTCCTGGCTTTCGGTTGAGACCTGAAGTGGTGTCCCCGACTCGAGCAAGCCGGAATTGATAATTTTTACAATTCCTGAAGTGTAGTCAACCGTGTAATCCTGATTTTCGGTGAGGGTCCGGCCTCCGGCAGTTACTTTTACCGAACCTCGCGCCAGGTTTTGCGAACCCACCATAATTTCGGTGCTCGATGCGCCTTTGTATGAACCTTTCAGTTTAAACTTATTGTGTTCGGCATCCTGCTCGGCAACAGTCCGTGTGGAGTCGTAGAGTGTCGAATATACATATTTATTGATCAGCGCCGGATCTCCGATCGAATCCGCAAGACTCTTCCCGAATGGCTCAAGCACCGGAAAAATAATTTTTCCTGCTGACGAGTTGACCGTAATTCCTTCAACATAATCGAATACCCCGTCGCGCATCAGGTCGAGTTGCGAATTCAGTTTATCGAGGTTCAGCACATTGAGCAAAATATGTCCGTCAAGCCTTCCTTCGGGCAAATAATTGATGTAGGTTCCTGCCTGATCGTTCTGATACATGATGTCGAGCACAAACTCATCACTGGTCAGCTGATAGGCATTCAGGTCATAAACATTCTTCATCATCAGTTTCCAGTTCGGAATGCGCGGCGACAGGTTTGTCCCTTTCAGCAATTTCAGCACCAGTGTTTCCGGAGCATTAATTCC
>JAEUSS010000459.1 GCA_016788685.1 Prolixibacteraceae bacterium
TCAAAGGCTCCGCCTTCGACGGTATACCCGAAAAAGGCAGCAATGGAAGCAATCAGAAAGCCGAAGACCAGGGATTTTATCAGCGAAAAAGTCACATAGTAAGGGTTGAATAAATACTGAATTCCGTTCAGGTAGTCGGTAACGGTAACTGCTCCTACAGCGGGGCCAACAATTAGTCCTCCGATTAAGCCGAAGAAAACACTGAAGATGTATAAAATCGGAAACATAAGAACTACAGCTATTATCTTTGGCAATATCAGGTAACTGGCCGAGTTTACGCCCATAATTTCGAGGGAGTCAATTTGCTCGGTAACTTTCATACTGCCGATTTCGGAAGTGATGTTCGACCCGATTTTTCCGGCCATAATCAAGGCCATGATGGTCGATGAAAATTCGAGGATCAGCGTGTCACGGTTGCCTAAACCAATCAGATAAACCGGCAGCAGCGGATTGTTCATGTTGTAGGCTACCTGTAAAGTGGTGATTCCGCCCATGAAAATGGAAATAACCGCCACAATTCCAATCGACTTTACTCCAAGGTTGTCAATTTCGTTAAAAGTTTGTCTTACGTACAGGCTGTGTCTTTCCGGCCTGCTGAAAACCTTCAGCAGTAAGGTAAAGTATCTTCCTGTTTGGTTGAAAATGTTCATTTGCGATCCGGTTTATATTTTTCGGGAACTTTTATTTCGTTTAGCCTTTGTAACAAACAATTTATATTCAATGTTTTAATGAATCGGTATTGCTGACCAGGCCTGATGTCAGTTGTGCCTAAAGGTACAAATATTCCAAAAACAGGTCTTTTTTCGTGGGTTTTAATTTTAATCTCATTATCTTGATAAAAGATTCAGAGACTCTGTAAGGCCGTTGTGAAGGATTTTCCGGAGTCGGTTTGATGAACGTAACTAATTCACCGTAATGTAATTAAATATGAACAATACGTATTGTGTAATCATGGCAGGTGGAATCGGAAGCCGATTCTGGCCTATCAGTAAAAGCACTATGCCTAAACAGTTTCTGGATATTTTCGGAACCGGCCGCACATTTATTCAGCAAACTTATGACCGACTAAAGAAAATATGTCCGCCTGAGAATTTTTATGTGGTTACAAGTGTTGATTACAAGGGGTTTGTAATGAGTCAGTTGCCCGAACTGAGAGAGGAGCAGGTATTGCTAGAGCCTTTGAGGCGTAATACAGCTCCCTGCATCGCTTATGCCAGTTATAAGATTCAAACCATAAACCCGGATGCAAACATTATCGTTGCACCTTCGGATCATTACATTCAGCAGGAAGAAATCTTTCTGGAAGAGATCAGAAAAGGCCTTGATTTTGTCAGCAAAAATGATGCATTGCTTACGCTCGGGATTAAGCCGCACCGGCCTGAAACTGGCTATGGCTACATTCAGATTGAGAGTCTCTCGCCGGTAGGTTCGGTAGATAACCTTCATAAAGTGAAAACTTTTACCGAAAAGCCGAATCTGGAGCTGGCTAAAATTTTTCTCGAAAGCGGAGAGTTTTTTTGGAATTCCGGAATTTTTATCTGGTCACTCCGTTCAATTCTGAATGCATTTAAGTCCCATTTGAGCCCGGTTTCCGAATTATTCGAAAAAGGGTACAAAAACAAATTGTACGGGACCAATGATGAAATTCCCTTCCTGAACAAGACATACTCCGAATGCCAGAATATTTCGATTGATTACGGAATCATGGAGAAAGCAGACAACGTTTACGTCCTGTGCTCCAATTTTGGATGGAGCGATCTGGGCAGCTGGGGATCGTTTTACGAGAATTCTCAGAAGGATAATCAGGGCAATGTCGTTTCGGGTAATAACGTGATGTTCTACGGATCGGAGAATTGTATTGTGAAAATGCCCAACGAAAAGTTAGTGGTACTTCAGGGCTTAGATGGCTATATTGTTGTTGAATCGGAAGGTATTTTGCTGGTTTGCCGCAGGGAGGACGAGCAACAGATCAGACAATTTGTAAATGATGTCAGGATGAATAAAGGGGAGCACTACGTGTAGCTAACCCATTGAAATGTCGAATGAGTAAAGAGTCCGGATGCAGTATCCCGACCTTTCTTGTCCGACATTTTGGTTTTTCAGGAAGGAGAAAGATTCTATTCGTAATACTGTGGTTTGAATGTGCTTCGTACGCATCTGAATCCGATGTACGATTTTGCAGAGTCCTGATATTCGAAACTTCTGGTTGATACCTGTACGTAATAGGCGATATCTTTCCACGATCCGCCGCGAACGACCTTTCGTTTCATTGCCGGAGGATCATCGGGCCTGGCGTTGTACTGAAAATCGGGGCTGAAGTCGCTCATGATATCATAGGCCGATTCGTCATAGGCATTTGAAGTCCATTCGGCTACGTTCCCGGACATGTCGTACAATCCGAAGGAGTTTGGCAGGAAATTGGCAACTTTTAAGGTGGTCACATTCGTTTGGTTGTCGGCAACGTAATTGCCGCGCATTGGTTTAAAATTTGCCAGAAAGCTGCCTTCTATATTTCTTGAGTAGTAGCTTCCCCATGGATAAAGTGTCATCTGATGGCCACCTCGGGCAGCATATTCCCATTCCACTTCGGTAGGCAGGCGGTAATCCATAACCGTTGGCATTTTAGTCATCTGCTGGTAATCGTTCAACTGCTGCGATCTCCAGTTACAGAATGCCTTGGCCTGTTGCCAGGTTATCCCCACCACCGGATAATTGTCGTAGGCAACGTGCGAGAAGTATTTTGCGGTTAGCGGTTCGTTGTACGAAAAGGTATAGTCGCGTATCCATACTAACGTGTCCGGGTATACCGGGGTTGATTCGCGCATAATGAACGAGGAGCGGTTCTGAATCGGAATTTCTTTTCCGGTGGCGTCAGTTATTGTCCCTCCGTAACTTTGAGTCTCGTAATTATAGCTGTTGGCGCGTTTGGCGGCTTGTTTGTAATCAATCCAGTAATATTCGAACAGGAGTTTCCGGGTATCAATTTCTTTTTTGTTGAAGAACCGCTCCTCTTCCGGTACAAACATTTCTTCGAGGGCTGATTGATAATCGGGATTTCCCCACTCGATGGGTTCCATCCAGTTTAATTTTGGGTTTTCAATAATGTCTCCTTTCCGGCTTTCTGTAATAATGAATTCAGGAATTGTTTCGGATAGAAGCTGGCGGGCGATTGAATCCCGAACCCAAAAAACGAATTGACGGTACTCATTGTTGGTGATTTCAGTGTCGTCCATCCAAAACGACGGAACTGACATGGTTTTTACGGGGGTAGCCGATCGGTCCAGTTCCTCTTCGGAGGGGCCGATATTGATGCTTCCCTGTTTGATGAAGCTCATGCCGTGCGGGATAGGCTCGAAATATGGCTTCCGGTCCTGCGCACTGGTAAGTTGGCTGGTCCAATCACGGTTGCACGATGTGAACACGGCTGAAGCAAACAAACATATGAGCAGAATTCTATACATATTATCCAGTACCATTAACAAATAGATCCGTTGACTTCTGAAAAAACTCATGAAACGAGTTTCTATTGTTCAGAATTTGGGTTTTCCGGAAAAAAAAAGCCTTATCAGGAATTTCCCATAAGGCTTTCACTTATGTTTTCAGAAATTAATATTCCCAAAGGTTTTGTTCGTAATCGAAGATTGAGTTTTCTACTTTCTTACTTTCAAGCATCGCATCTCTGCCGCTTAAATACTGGCTGATGCTGCGGTTATTGTATATATTCTCTTCTTTGACAATGTACGAATTAAATTTCCGTTTCAGGAATATATCGTCATACGAAAAGTTACGTGCAGTATTTTGAGGATTGAATACTTCGTTGGCAGCAAGAAGTTCGCGTGCTTCGGGAAAGTAAATCCAGAATACCTGGCGGCGCTGTACTTCTTCCTGATTGACATCCTCGTCGCGGAAGAACTCCTGAATAGGGCAGATGCCGATTATCCGGACATTCATGGTCGAGGTTTGCTTATCGAAATACCATTCTTCTTTCAGCATAAACTGTTTGATTTCTTCCGCGCGAATCTCTCCGGTAACGGGTTTCTCCTCCATTTCTCCGGTATCAACATTTCTGACTTTGACAACCCGGGTTGTTGCTCCAAACGCTTCTTTTACCTGGTCGAAAGTCATCGGGATTTTAAATTCGTCATCGTTCTTGGCATCGTATGCCGTGAGCTTCTTGTCTTTAATACCCTGAATGAACAGATTTACCAGATTGTTTCTCCCGTCCACCTCTTTGGTCGGGAAGTACATCGGTTGGTTCATCTTTTCGCGCAGATCGATGATGCGCCATACTTTCTTCCGCCACATTACGTCTGCTTCTCTGATATATGGTAGTGGCGTTGGTTTGCGGTTATAAACGTCGGTTCGTTTATAAGCACCATCAACAATCTGTGCCGTCGCTTCCTGTTTGGTTAAACCGAGCAGAAATGCCAATACTCCAACGAATACAAAAATCTTTTTCATGACTATCTTATTTTAAAACTGATGGGGGCTAGTGTCCGTGTTGTTCCATCGTCCCCCCTGGCCATAATGTTATCAATATAAATTAAACTTCCCTGAGAGAGTTTGTTGAATTGGTCTTTTTGTTCGGTGGTAAACTTGTTGCTTGTCGACTTGTACATTTTTACATAACCACCTGCTCCTGAAAGGTTTAAGTCAAATTGGGTAACTTTAAATTTCAGGTCGAAGTCAAAATCTTTCAATTCAGCAAATATTCCGTCTTCGGCTAATATTTCTTCTTTTTTAAGGTTTCCGCCATTCTTACCTCCAATGGTGGCGATCGGATCCGGAACCTCTTTCACCCGGAATGCCATTGACCCCATTGATCTGCTTTCCCCATTCATTCGGGCAATGACGGAAATGGCTGTGTTTTTTCCGGCAATATCTATTTTACTGGGCGTTACAGTGTATTCGTCTCCATTTTTTTCAATACGTCCATTGGTTACCGAGACCGATAAATTCTCAGAGGCAACGCCGGGTACTGATACTTTTATCGGGTTGGCAATACCCAGGTAAAAGACATTCATTTTGGTCGGAGAGATGGTTACGCTTGGGCGGCCAACCTGGTATTCTCCTTCGAACGGATAGCTGTTAATGTTTCCTTCCGGAGTTTTGTATTTGATCAATCCACCCCATTTAAAAGTACCCGCCTGTGAGGCGTTGGCTCTGTATATCCCTTTGCCGTCGCGCATTTCCAGCCTTGTGTTTCCGACGAAAATCTCCGGTTGCTGAGTGGTGTCTTCGGCAGCTAAAAATATCTCAGCCTCAAACTGGTCGCCTTCGAGTACATAGGTTGATTTTGCCAGAATACGGGCGCCCAACCGGTTGAATTTGAAAGAAGCCGCATCAATCTGACTGAAAAGAGTGGATATGGTGTTTGTTTCGGCATTCTGAATGTCAATCTGCATTTTCGAAAGCAGGGTAATTATGGCAATCAGGGGTTTGCTCTCGAAGTGTAAAATTTCCCAGGTCTTTTTTTCGCCGCCTTCTTTCAAATTAATTGGCGGGTCGGAGGTATCAAGCTGCTTAATAATGTTTTCGCGCAATGTCGATCCTTCTTCCAGGTAGGAGGCAAGAAAATCACGATATTCGTTGATGCTGTTTTTCAGATCAGTTCCTTTTTTCTGTCGGAGCATAATTTCCGAAGGGGTGTTCAGGTCGTCTTCTTTTTTGATCAGGACGGTGTCTCCTTTACTGTTGACAATGAAGGGTTCGCCCGGAGCCAAAGTGAATCCAGGTTCTGCACTTTTTAGCGGGAAACCACCCGATGCCAGTACGAGCTGTTCTTTCAGATCTTTTATTTTTGTAACCAGTTCGGTTGACTTTTGTCTAACTTCATCGGCTTTATCTTTCCATTCTTTTACCTTGGTCGGGTTTTGCATATAGGCCGCATCAAACGCTCCGTAAATCTGTTCGTTTTTCCGGTTAACGTTATTGATCGTCTGGGTTAAACTGGCATCAACAATCCGAAAGGACTCGAGGACCTCGGATGCCACGTTTAATGCCAACATTGCAGTTAGCACCAGATACATCATATTTATCATTTTTTGCCTCGTAGACTCCGGGCAATTTTTGCTTGACATAGTGTTCGGTCTATTAGATTACTTCTTCTTATAATTCATTGCACCAAGCATGTTCCCGTATATCGAATTCAGTGCGTCTAAATGTGAATTCAACTTTTCTGCATTCTCTTTATATTTCTGCATTTCCTGAGCTGATGAAGCAATGATGAGGTTCATCTGGTTCAGGTCTTCAAAAAATTTGGCTGAGGCCTGAATCTGATCATTCGTCCCTTTTAATTGTTTTTCGTAGGTACTGTTTAGCGATTCAATGTTCTTGTTAAGTTTATGAAGGTTTTCTCCGTAGCTGGACGAGCTGGTTTCCACATCTTTGAATCCTTTTTCGATGGAAGCAGAAAGTTTTTGATAGGATTCTGCCAACTTATTTCCGGATTCATCAATCTGTTTCGTAAACCTAATGCTCGAATCGCTCAGTTTACTGAGCATACCGTCACCTGCTTCTGAAATTTTCTGGGCGGTTGCACTGTATGAATTCACCAGTTCTCCAATCGAGTTATGTATGGTTGAATTAGCCTTGTTATTCATTTCCGAAAAGGCATTCATTGATTCAGAAGCGATGTTCAGGTTCCGGACATAAACATCAGTTGCAAGGGTTGCCGACGATATGTCGCTGATTCCCGATGCGGTATTGGATAGGTCGGTCAGGCTTTTCCCGACTTTTGACAAAAGTTCAGGTGTTATACTTGTCCCCTGAAGCATGGATTCCAGATTACCCGACATGGCCGGTTTTGTTTCCTCCGACTCAAGAAGAACATAATCGTCTTGCAGCTCCGGGTATACCTTTGTCCAGTCGGGTTGCTCCAAAGGCGGTTCAAATGCCGAAAGGAAGAAGATAAATGCTTCGGTAAGCAAACCGATGGTAAGCATAATTCCCGAATGATTCCAGTGCTGAAGTTTAAAAAGTGCACCAATGAGAACGAGAGCAGCCCCCCATCCGTAAACATATCCCATTAATACTTTCCACCTTTTTGTCTTAAGTATGTCGCCGATATTCATTTGTTCAGGATTTTAAACGGTGATTAAAATTCGTTGCCAAAAGAAGAGCGAACACAACGGAACCCAATATATGATTTAGTTGTGTCCTGATATTCAAAACTTCGGGTTGAGACCTGAAGGAATGCCGAGATATCCTTCCACGAACCTCCGCGGATAACTTTCCTCTTCATGGCCGGAGCTTCGCCGGCTTTTGCGTTGTATTCAAAGTTCGGGTTAAAATCGTTGATGTACATGTATGCAGACTCATCGTAAGCTGTACTTGTCCATTCAGCTACATTACCCGACATATCATAAAGCCCGAAGTCGTTGGGGGCATAGCTGCCCACTTTCATTGTGGCCATACCTCCGTCCTCGACATAGTTCCCTCTTAAAGGTTTAAAGTTTGCCATAAAGACTCCGTCTTGTTCGCGGGTGTAATAACCACCCCACGGGTACATGGATAATTGACGGTCGCCGCGGGCTGCATATTCCCATTCAACTTCTGTTGGCAAGCGGTAATCATGCAATGTTGCTTCTTTGCGCCCCGACAGATAATCGTTGTGAACTTTAGTCCTCCAGTGGCAGAATGCTTTGGCTTGTTCCCATGCAACTCCCACAACAGGGTAATCGTCAAATCCCGGATGCCAGAAATAGCGGGTGGCCCATGGCTCGTTGTATGAGAATGTAAAATCCCGGATCCAGCACAAGGTGTCGGGATAAATATTTACCTGATTACGCAAAATAAAAGAAGATCGGTTTTGAATGGCTTCTTCTTCACCTTTGGCATTAATTACAGTACCGTTATAACTTTGAGTCTCATAATTGTACATGTTTACGCGGCGGGCGGCCTGTTTCAAGTCGATCCAATGGTATTCGTATGATAATTTTCGGGCGTCGATTTCTTTTCTCTTGAAGAACCGTTCGTTTTCAGGCACGAAGATTGGCTCCAGGACATCGGCATAGTCCGGATTATCCCATTCCAGTTTTTCTTTCCAGTTGATTCTTGGCGGATCAATCGGGTTGCCTCTGCGGTCTTCGCTGTTCATAAATTCAGGGAACTGCTCCGACAGTAAAGTACGGGCGATAGAGTCTCTGACCCACTGAATAAATTGCCGGTATTCGTTGTTGGTAATTTCAGTATCATCCATCCAAAAAGCATCAACGGATACTGTTTTTGAAGGAGTGCTGGACGCTGCAATATCCTGATCGTTGGGACCAAGATTGAAGGACCCCCGGTGTACGAATGTCATTCCGTAAGGGGTCGGCTCAAACCATTTTCCTCTTCCTTTAACCCCCGTTAGTTCTCCGTTACCTGATTTATTACAACTGGTTAGTGTAACAATCGTGAAAATAACTAACCCAATGGAAAAATATTTTTTCATAGTACAGCTGTATGTTGCTTCTAAATATTTTCGTTATAAGTATCTTATACTCTTGTATTTTTTACTTCTGTTTTTGCCGAGATCAAAACTATAACTCAGGAAAAGTTCATGTGAGCCGTTTCCGTAAGCTGCTAACGCCGATGTTATGATGTCGTAAGCATAACCTATTCTCAGCCCGTTATTCAATTCAAAACCTAAAAGAACACAAATTGCATCATCAATCCGGTAATTCAATCCGGCCGAAAAACGCTTTTTATAGATGAGCTCAACAGTGAAATCAGCCTGATAAGCAGCCATATCTGTTTTAAAATAAACTGCCGGATGCAACTCAAATAACGGATTAGATAATCTGATGTTGTAACCTGCTGATAGATAATAATGTCGAGCTAGAAATGAACGCGTTGTCTCTCCGAGTATTATCGAAGCCTGGTTCAGGTGAGTGACCGAGGCTGCAAGAAAATAATCGTTTGAACGTAAAAACAAACCCAAACCCGCATCCAGTGCCAATTGACTGGCTTCTGCCTGCGGAAACCCCTGGTCGTTGGGATTCCAGAATTCGCCGGAAGGGAAGTACCAACGATTGGCTCCGTTTATAGCCATATTGTAAAACCCCAGGCTACCACCGATGCCTAAATCTCCGATACCTGTCTTTATCCGGTACGCATAACCCAGATTGACCGAAATATTCTTCTGAAATCCTAATTCGTCGCTTATAATATTAAGTCCAATACCACTGTTTCGCCCAAATAATTCGGTCGCCGAACCAATGCTGAATACTAACGTTTTCGGTGCTCCTTCGATTCCGGTCCACTGATAGCGATTTAGTATTGAGCCATTTATGAGTCCGTCGCTTCCTGCATATCCCGGATTCACAGTCAACAGAGTTTGTTTGTTAAAACTGAACTGTGGATCTTGTTGGGCAATTGCGGCTAAGATAGCTATTATATATAAAAATAAAAAACAAAATATTTTTTTCATAAAAGCATGTTGCGACTAGGTTTTGCCCCAATGATGACAGTAAAATAATGAAAAAATGTTTACTGTACCAAATAAGCAGTACTCTCTAAAGTCAATGAACGCATGTTTATTCTATTTATTTTGCCTTTTGGCCATCTTTCGTATGTTTTTCCACCATCTGTCCGGAATGTCGCCAAGCGATGCTTTCTTGTAATCGTCTTCATCACAGGGCACAATGTACATGCCTCCTTTGCGGTTTTCGAAATCCGAAATCTCCATCCACCACCGGCCTGATATCCGGCTCTGAAAAAAGACGAGGGTCATGCTGATGTCGGACATGTCAACCATAAACTGTTTGAAATCTTCCGAGTCATCAAGAGGGTCTTCCGGTTTCCGGTTGATGAACCCTTCCATGAAATGCCAGACAATCTGGGCCATCAGGGCCGATGAATTCGATGTCGGGTCTTTCTCCGGAATCAGGTTGAAGAATCCGGCAATGTTCAATGTGTCACTGGTGCCGGCATATCGGGCAATCTGACAGGCTTCTTCCGAATATAAGCCGTTGGGAGATGCCATCGACTGCCCTGGTGCATCCATGTAGCGAACAGCGTTCAGGTCGAAGCTGAACACGTGAGCATCGCGAAGGATGGGCTCAACCGAGGTGAGATCGTATCTGACCTGCCCCAATCTTTTAACATCCCAGTGGTAATTATTAAATAGATCGATGTCTGTCAGATCGACAAAATAGTTCTGATAGGCCAGCGAGGTATATGAATACAGATTTTTTTGCTTTTCGAAAATCAGGTTCAGGTAGTTTTCAGAATTAATGTTTTTTATACCTTTTCTGAAATCCAGTTTCGGATCGACGGTGACCATATTAAAAAGGCGTCCGTCAAATGCTTTGGTCATTCCGAAGGTCAGATCCTGGCTCCCACCCAGAACGACTAATGTCTGGTGATTTTCAATAACATATTCGCAAATGTCACGCAGCGCAAAGTAGGAGTCGCTGGCTGTGTGCGCAATCTTCAGATTCCCCAAATCCAGAGCTTTGAAGCGTGCTCCAATCCGGTTCAGGTTATACAGGTACTTTCTGATTTCATCAGGAGCTTTGGCAGCGCCCGGAAGCACTGAATTCCGGTCCTCACATACACCAATAATGAGCAACTCCGCCTTTTCAGGTTTGAGTTTTTCCTGATTCTTTTGTAATAACGCCCCTAATGTGTGTTTTTTATTGACATAATCAGTGCATTCAAACTTCTCAAAATCAACAGGATCAAAATAGTGTAACAAGTCCATTAGCGGGTTTTTTATCGGGAGTCGAATTTACGTTTTTATATAAAAAGGGCAAACAAAAATATGTTTGCCCTTAAAAATTATTTTCTTTTGGATTTCTTTGGAGCCGGTTGCTTTTCAATCAGTGTCATGCACTCTTCCAAGGTCAGTTTGGCTGCGTCCGTAGTCTTCGGTATTTTGTAATTGTTCTTTTTATATGAAATATACGGTCCCCATCTTCCGTTCAGAACTTTTACCTCCGGATTTTCATCAAATACCGTGATTACTGCATTCTGATCTTTTTCCCGTTTGGCCTCAATTAGCACAATGGCCCGCTCCAGAACGATAGAATACGGGTCATCCACATTCTTTTCGAGCGATATGAATTTGCTGTCGTGGCGGACGTATGGTCCGAATCGTCCGATAGCTACAGTGACGGTTTTCCCCTCGTACTCTCCCAGGGTACGGGGTAGTTTGAATAATTCCAGCGCGTCTTCGAGCGTAATGGTTTCCAG
>JAEUSS010000474.1 GCA_016788685.1 Prolixibacteraceae bacterium
GAGCACCTGATATCAGAGGACCTGATGACTGATTCAGGAATGTTAGCTATTAAGATTGCCAAAGAAAATGGATCGTGGGACAGGCTCAATGAAGTTGATAATTTAGTTTTGCCGGCTGATCTTTTAAAAGCATTCAATAAAAATAAACTGGCAAAAAGCAACTGGGAGAAGTTTTCAAAATCTGTAAAGCAGGGAATATTACAGTGGCTGCTTTCTGCTAAAAAAACAGAGACCAGGCAGAAAAGAATCAGTGAGATCGTTTCCCTTGCTGAAAAAAACCTGAAAGCTAATCAATACGTAAAGAAATAACTTTGAAATCCCGAAAGACTCCATCTGGATGATCAGGCCTTTTCCACAAAATACATATCAATCACACCTTTGTTCTTTGCTTCAATCTTTCCCCGGTACTCGCAATTAAATTTATCTTTAACAAGCTGGTATGTGCTTCCGCTGATATTCACTTTGCCTGGCTGCCCTGAGGATTCCATTCTTGAGGCAATATTTACTGTGTCGCCCCAGATATCATAAGCGAACTTTTTTATCCCCACGATTCCCGCAACAACAGGTCCGGTATTGCAACCGATCCTGATTTCAAAGAATGGCTTGTTTTCAGCCTGCCTTTTCTGCTTTTCCTTTTCAATGAAATCCCGTATTTCCAATGCAGCCCGAACGGTATTCTCAGCGTGATTACTGTTGGCTACCGGCAAGCCCCCTGCACACATATAACTGTCGCCGATCGTCTTTATCTTTTCTATGCCATACTTCGTGATAATATGATCGAAGTTGCTGTAACAAAAATTAATTTCGTTTACCAGTTCCTGTGCAGTGAGTTGTTCACTCATCATGGTAAAATGCTTAAAGTCGGTAAACAGAACCGTCACTTCTTCAAAATCCTTCGCTTTGGTTGTGCCGTTTTTCTTCAACTCCTCAGCAGTTTCAGAGGGAAGGATATTCAGCAATAATTCTTCGCTGCGCTTTTTCTCTTTAGCAATTTTATTCCGTTGCCGGTAAACAACCAAAAGAAACACAAGCGCTCCGGCAAGTCCAACCGCAATGGAGTTCCTTATATTTCGTTGCCTGATATCCCTTTTTTCCTGCTCAGCTTTCGTCGCCGCTTCCTTCTTTTCAAACTCATACTGCATAGCGGTTTTAGTGAGTTTTTTGTTATTCTCAATATTAAAAATTGAGTCATTCAATTCTTTAAACTGCACAGCATTAGAATAGGCGTCTTTAAAATTACCCAGCATAGCCTGCGTTTTACTCAACTGTCCGATCATTTTTGCAAGCTGGTCGAGTTCCCCGATCTGTTGAAGGATTTCAATGCTGCTGTCGGCATAAACTTTAGACTTTTGAAGCAATGAATATTTGCTCTCCCCTTCTCCTGCCTTGCTCAGGTAACTGCTGTCATCTGCCATATTAAAATACACTTCTGAAATTCCGGAGAAGTCATACGCTTTTCCTGAGAGCAGGTCATTTTCATTTGAAAGCTTCAATGCATCAAAAAACTTTTCCAATGCTTTTTTATATTCCTTTTGTTTGAGGTAAATAGATCCGATATTCCCGGTATTCCTTTCTACTCCATCGGGTATCTGCAATTCAGAATAGAGGGCAAGCGATTTTTCACACGCTTCCATAGCCCGGGCTAACTTTCCTTCCTCGATAAAAATACTTCCTATGTTCCCTTCTACAAGTGCAATGCCTTCACTGCTCTTCACTTCTTTATACATAGGCAATGCTTTTTCAAAATATTTAAGGGCCGTTTCATTGTCGGACTGCACTAAATACAGATTGGCAATATTGGTCAGACAATTAGCCTGGCCATATTTATTTCCATTTTTCTCAAACAACCGGAGGCCTTCAAAGGCATATTCCATCGACTTTGGATAATTTGCCATGGAATTATACACGGCGCTGATATTGGTAAGTACGGATGATATTCCTTC
>JAEUSS010000111.1 GCA_016788685.1 Prolixibacteraceae bacterium
GTGCAAGTTCTTCTTTTTTGTAGAAACTTGGGTCGAAACGGGTTTCCGAATTGGCGTTGATGTATTGTTCGTTATCGGTAACCGATGCAAATTCCTGTTTGCTGTCGTTCACCCATTTTTCAGTTGCCGCGTTATCAGCTGCCGAAGGGAGTACTTCAAAGGTTATGTACTCAATTTTTCGGGTTTTCTCTTGTTTGTATTCGTCTTTGTGCTTATTGTAATAGGCTTTCAGTTCGCTGTCAGAGACTGTAACGTCAGCATCCGGAACGGTGGAGTAATTCAGAGCGATGTACTGAAAGGTTGCGTTCTTGTTTTTTGCTTCCAGGCTTTTTTTCGCTTCTTCAGAAGTTACATACAGACCTTTGGCAATGAGGCTGCTGTATTTGGTAAGCAACCGATCTTGTTTGATCTGGTTTTCGATGTACAACCAATAGGCTTTCTGCTCCGGAGAAGCATTGGTGTCAAGCGATTTCAGGAATTGGATGATCGCCGACTTGTCGATCGCGCCTGTTTGCGGATTCCGGAAAAGCTGCTGAATAATCGGATGGGTATTGTTTCCCTGAACCAAGTCGAAAAGTTCTTCTGAACTAACAGTAATTCCAAGTTTTTCGGTTGCTTTCCCGATAATACTTTCCTGGAGATAGCCTTGCCAAACTTGTTCGCGAATTTGTTCCCAAGTGTTTTCATCGATTTGTGATTGCTGGGTATTCATTTTGTAAATCTCAGAAAGCTCTTCTACTTTCTTTTGAAAATCCGGGTATTGTACCGATTCTCCATCAATTTCTGCGATTTCCATCTGGCTGGGTCTCATTAAATTAGTGCCAGAATTTAGCATGTCACCCAGAATAAAAGCCCCTAAGGCAAGACCGATTACGATCGCTATCATTAAACTCCCGCGATTCCTTATGTTCTGTAAAGTAGCCATTTACTGTTAGTTATTTTATTATAATTATTCAGTTTAAAATTTCGAGGTACGAAGATAATAATTTTCAATATTAAACCTCAGGATTCAATTTTTATTTTAGTTATCGCCCAATATCTTAAGGTGTACCAGTTCAATTTTGGTACTGGTCGCTTTCAGTATTTTGAACTGGTATTGATCGATGGTGATAACCGTGTTTATTTTAGGAATGCTTTCATAGTGAAAGAGAATGAAGCCGGCCAGCGTTTCGAAATTTTCATTTTCCGGAAACTCCAGGTTAAACGAATCATTGAGTTCGTCCAGTTCGAGCCTGCCGGAGAACAAAAACTCGCCGGGCGCAGTTTGCTTCTTTATTAAGTCGGTGGTGTCGTGCTCGTCTTCAATTTCGCCAAATATTTCTTCCAGAATATCTTCGCTGGTGACCATTCCTGAAGTACCTCCAAATTCGTCGACAACAATAGCGATGCTCATTCGGCGCTGAATAAACAAGCCGAGCAGTTTGCTGGCCGGCATGGTCTCCGGAACAATCAGTACTTTCCGCAAATTCGACTTGATGGAATCGGGCTTGGTGAATATGACAGAGTGATGGATATAGCCGGCAATGTTATCAATGTTACCCTCGTAAAACAAGATGCGTGAATATCCGGTTTCGATGAACTTGTGGTGGAGCTCTTCGATACTTGACTCGATATCGAGTACTGCCATTTCGGTGCGGGGAACCATAATTTCGCGCAGTTTTACTTTTGAAAAGTCCAGGGCATTTCTGAACAGTTTAACCTCGTTGTCGATTTCCTGGTTGTTTTGCGAAGTGTTCGTACTCTCGGGTTCGTTCACAAAATGATCCAGATCAATGCGGCTAAATACAATCTTTTCATTCGTGTTTTTGATCGGCTGGTTCAGGACAATTCTCAGCAAAAATCTTGAAAGGGCAATGATGATTTTGGTTGCCGGGTAAAAAAGAAAGTAAAAGAACGCAATAGGAAGAGTAAATAGCTTTAATGTTTTATTCGGGTTGATCCGGAACAGTATCTTGGGTAAGTATTCGGCTGTTGTCAGAACAATTATGGATGACAGAACTATTTCACCCAGAATAACCAGCGACACGGAGCGCAGGTACGGAGCCAGGACAGGGGCGAGCAGGCTGGCAAATGCCAACCCGAGAACTGCCAGCGAAAGTATTTTGCCAACCAGCATTGTCGCAGTAAATTGGCCGGGGTTTTCAGAGAAGAGAGTGATCAGATTTGAGAATAGCGAGTTTTGCTTTTTGTCGAGTTCGAGCCTTAATCTGTTCGCCGAAACAAAAGCAATTTCCATTCCGGAGAAAAAAGCTGAAAATAAAGTGGTAATTAAGATGACCCAAAGCAAATCCATAGTTTGTTTATTTATTCTCCCACATTCACGTACATGTGGCCTTTAAGGTTTTTGATGTGATAGGATGAAAAATCCCGGTTGGATTCAAAACCGATGCCTGTATAAATCTGATCTTTCTGGATGATTTTAACAAACTGGTCGGAGTAGATTTTTTCTTTTTTCGTGTCCCACACGAGGTATTCGGTTTTTAAGGTGTCTCCTTTTACATTGACAGCGATCACGTTGTTTTTGGCTTCCCAACGGTCGTCAGAGTCGTAGTTTTTGGCATAAAGGCAGGTGATGCTCGAAACAATATTCATGTTGGCATCAAACGTTTCAATTTTTACTCCTTTCGGAAATTCGGTATAAGGTTCTTTTTCGTAGTCGTGCCTGATCAATTGCGGTGTTTGCAATTTAAACCGGATAACCGAGGAGTCGGAAACCAGCATTTCAAATCCTTCAGCTGTAATGTGCGGTAAATCTTCGGTATTGGTGTAAACTTTTATTTTCGCAATTTCGTTTTCGCACGAAAAGAACAGGCTAGTTGCCAAAATAATTGGCAAGACGTATGTCTTTTTCAGAATTGCCGAGTTCCTGATTTTTTGGACGAATGCAAATTTGGCTGTTTTCAAGTTCATTGCTGATGAGAATAGGATGAGTTTCTATAGTCAATTCCGGTCGTATCCGATAATGTTATAAAGCTATGAATAAATCGAGACTAAAAAAGCATTGCATCTCGTTTGACGAAATGCAATGCTTTCAGTATGTTACCTAAAAATCGGTTTGTTATCTTTTCTCACGAACAGTAGTTGTTTCGCCGATCCAACCTCCCAGGTTGTACGACTGCCCTACGGTTAACCCGTTAAAGAATATGTCTTCTTTGGTCGGGAAGTACTTGGAATAAGTTGCTATCTTCTCATTTACTTCAGCTTCAAGCGACGGATCAGCTTTTTTTGCTTTGGCATAGTAGTCAACGGCAACCATGAATACAAACGAACGTTCGAAATCATTTTCTCCGTACGATTTGCTGTTGTATGCGTAAACGTTTCCAAGCAACAGGTAGCCGGCACCCGAATCCGGATTGTTTTCGATAGCCTTTTTGGCATAACTCCTGGCTTCCGAGGGTTTGGAGATGCTCAGTTTTCCAAGTTCGATATAGT
>JAEUSS010000114.1 GCA_016788685.1 Prolixibacteraceae bacterium
CATATTTTTTATCGCTTCCTCGCCCGACAGATAAGATTCGACATTAGTAAATTTGTTGGTTTTTAGATAACTAACTACCAGCCTATTGTACATCTGATTGTCTTCGACGACGAATATCAGCGGATTCTTAGAGTTTTGCATGCTGTAAAATATATAAATTATATACCAATCGTTCTTCCGAAATTCGTGAAAATCTGGCACTTAAACCAACACAAAATGCGCTGGTTTACAGAATAACCAAATTTAGAAAAAAAAGCTAAATAAAATCATAAGTTTGCTTCTAGAACGCTTGTTTTTTATTTTATAACTTTGAATCTCTCTTATGGGCATTTTTAACTTCGGGTCACCGAGGTTTAATCTCAACAGCCATAAGAATCAATGTTTGTTATAAGCTGAAATTATTATTAGGCTGTTTTAGGGTGTCTGAAAGCATTAAGACTCAGACAGCAGGCATGTTGAAGAAATATTTGGGGAATAAACAGATAAAGAATGATTTTAACTATTGACATTGGCAACACCAATATTGTTTTTGGAGTTGCCGACCAGGCAGAGTGGGTGAAGATTTGGCGGATACAAACCGATTGGTCAAAAACGGCAGATGAATACGAGGTTATTTTCAGGACGCTGTTTACCAGCAGCAAAATCTGCAAAACAGAAATTACGCACACCATACTGTGCAGTGTGGTACCCAGCCTGATCCGGCCATTTAAGGAGATGCTTCACAATCTGCTCGGGCATTCTCCGTTTCTGGTAGAACCTTCGATGTACGGCAAACTTCCGGTTAACGTGCTGAATCCGTATGAAATTGGAGCCGATCTGGTGGCCGATGCCACCGCTGCATTTATCCGTTATCAGGCTCCTTGCATGGTCATCGATTTCGGGACAGCACTTACGTTTACAACAATCAGTGCATCAGGCGAAATTCTCGGAGTTTCCATTGCTCCCGGGTTACGAACAGCCTTAGAGTCGCTGACTTCCAACACGGCACAGTTACCTGATGTTCAACTGGTAGCTCCTCCTTCTGTTTTAGGAAAAAACACGATCCATGCAATTCAGTCGGGGATTGTTCTGGGTTTTGCCGGTCTAGTTGATTCTATTGTCAGCCAGACCGAAAAAGAATTAGGCCAATCTCTTACGGTTGTTGCTACCGGAGGTTTATCGGCAGTACTCTTCAACGTAGCAAAAAAGATTCAGGTGATCGACAAGAACCTTACTCTCGAAGGTTTGAAGTATATGGGCGAACACCTCTGTAAGTGCTCTCAGTAAGTTTCGAAGTCATTTCCGAGGCCATTTCTCTTACTCGTAATGTACATAACGAAATTTTATTATACCTTTAAAGCAGTATTTTTCCCGGAAGGAAAAATCGGATTATTAGAAAACCTAACAACCCCTTTTACGCTGTGGACTATAAACTTCAGGATTTGGTAGACATGAGTTTGTTTCAGGCAGTCATCGACCGCTTGAACCAACTTCATCCTTTTCCTTCAAAAATAACCGATGCCGGCGGCAATATATTGATAGATAATGCCTGGCAGGATATCTGCACCCGTTTCCGTCGTCATCATCCAGAATCAGTGAAGGTTTGCAGCCTCAGCGACAGATACATTGAAAAACATCTTGACGAAGCCAACCCATCGCTCATTTGCCATTGTCTTCACGGAATGGTTACCTGTGCAACGCCGATCATTATTGCGAAAAAGCACCTGGGAACTTTGCACATCGGTCAGGTTTTTCTGGAAAAACCCAATCGTGAGTATTTCCTGAAGCTGGCATCCCGGCACAAGCTGGATGAAAAGGCCTATCTGGAAGCTATTGATGCAGTCCCCGTTTGGGAAAAGTCTGAGTTCGACAAGTATATGGCTACCGTGAGTTGTATGGTTGAGATTTTAGTCGAAAACGGCACCGAGAAACTACGTGGAATCGAGTTCAGGCAGTCCATTCAGGAAAACGAAAAGAAGTTTAATCATTTTTTTGATCATGCACCGGATTCGATTATTCTGACTGACAAGCAAAGCGGAATCGTAATTAACGCCAATCCTGCGGCTTCTAAACTGTTTGGCAAACCTGCCGACCGGATTATCGGTATGCACCTGTCCAAATTGCATCTGGCCGGCGCAGAACAGTTCTATCTAAGAACATTCCGTAACAAACCAAACTCCAGTATGGAGCCCGAACCTGTTACAGAGACGATTGAAAGTACCGTTGTCAGGCCCGATGGAAGAGAAGTGCGGGTTGAGATTCTGTCGAGCATCATAACAATTAGCGGAAGAACTGCTGTTCAGCAAATCTTCAGAGACATTAGTTCGCGAATACAGATTGAATCGGAACTATCAGCCAGTGAAAAAAAATACCGTTTGCTGACTGAAAATCTTCCGGATGTTATCTCAAGATTCGATAAGGACTTAAAGTATATCTACATCAATCCTGCTATTGAGAAGATAACCGGAATACCCGCATCCGCATTTCTCGGAAAGACAAACGAAGAGATGCAGATGCCGATTGAAAATGTGAAACACTGGAACGAGAACCTATATTGGGTTTTTGAAAACAAGCAGCACCGTACCTCTGAATTTACTTATGATGCAAAGAATGCAAAGTTGTTCTTTTCGGCCTTACTCGTTCCTGAATTTGGGACTGAAGCTGAGGTAAACTCTGTCCTTGCCGTTTCGCGTGATATCACTAGGCTCAAAAGATCAGAAATAAATCTCGGTATTCAACACCAGATAAGCATTATGC
>JAEUSS010000563.1 GCA_016788685.1 Prolixibacteraceae bacterium
CGGGCGGTTACTGCCCGAAAGTCTTGCGGTCAGACGCAGTTATTCTACTCACCGGATGAAGCTGGTTTTCAGGAAAGGGCCTCTGTTTTATCTGGGATACAACCTGCGGCTTTTCTTTTATTTGCTGAAATCAAAAATTGATGTTTTTGTGGCCAATGATCTGGACACACTTCCGGCCAATTACCTGGCTGCACGGATTAAACGCAAACCACTGGTGTACGACAGCCATGAATATTTTACTGAAGTTCCTGAATTGATTGGCCGTCCGGTTGTCCGGGCGATCTGGAAGGGAATGGAAAGGCTGCTGGTTCCGCAGGTTAACGCAGCCTATACCGTGAGCGATTCGATTGCCGAGGTTTACCGCGAGTTGTATAAGGTTGATTTTAAGGTTGTACGCAACATGCCTGTTTGTTCTGAGATTAAATCACTTTCGGCTGCTGATCCCGTCAAACCAGATTTGCCCAAGATTATTCTGTACCAGGGAGCGCTCAATCAGGGGCGCGGAATTGAAGCGGCTATCCGCGCCATGCTTTATGTGGAAGGAGCCGAGCTCTGGCTGGCAGGAGATGGCGACGTAGCTGATGAGCTAAAACAAATGGTTACCGAGTTGAAGCTCGGAATGAAAGTGAAATTTTTGGGACGCTTGCCGCTGGATGAACTGAACGGGGTTACCCGGCAGGCTGATCTGGGCATCTCGCTGGAAGAAGATCTGGGGCTGAATTACCGCTTTGCTCTGCCGAACAAGCTGTTCGATTACATTCAGGCGGGCGTGCCGGTGCTGGTGTCTAACCTTCCGGAAATGCGGCGTATTGTTGATCGTTACCAGATTGGCACAATTGCCGAAACCCACCAGCGAAAAGAACTGGCCGAACTGATGAAAACGGCGCTGTTCGACCAGGCGAAAAGGCAAGTCTGGAAACAAAATCTTCAGGTTGCAGCCCGTGAGCTTTGCTGGGAAAATGAAGAAGAAACACTGCGGCAGATTTACAGCCGTTTTTTGTAGAGCAGCCGGTTTGTTCAGGGCGCTGTCGTTTGCGAGTTTTACTTCCGGGTGATGACTGTTTCGTAGATTTTCTGGTCGTCAACGGTGATGATGCGGGCCGGGAACCGGCGAATCAGCGGATAATCGTGGGTTGCGACAACGACAGTTTTACCTTGTTCATTCAGTGATTTCAGAATCTGCATCAGCTCAATCGAAGTTTGCGGGTCAAGGTTTCCGGTGGGTTCATCAGCCAGTATGATTTCCGGATTGTTCAGTAAAGCTCTTGCAATTGCCACCCGTTGCTGTTCTCCGCCCGACAGTTGGTGGGGCATCGATTTGGTTTTGTGGGTCATGGCAACCATTTCGAGCACTGCGTTTACCCGGTCAGTAATTTCCAATTCGTCTTTCCAGTCCGTCGCTTTCAGTACAAAGGCCAGGTTGTCGAACACATTCCGGTCGCTGAGCAGCCTGAAGTCCTGAAACACTACGCCTAGCTTGCGGCGCAGAAACGGTATCTCGCGGGTTTTGAGTTCAGTCAGCTTGAATCCGGCCACTTTTCCTTCTCCTTTTTCGAGCTGTAATTCGGCGTTCATTGTTTTTAGCAGGCTCGATTTTCCGCTCCCGACCTTGCCGATCAGGTACACAAATTCTCCTGTTTTAATCTCCAGACTAATGTCTGAAAGCACCATATGTTCGCGCTGAAAGATGTCGGCGTTTTTTAGTTCAATAATGTTTTCTTCTGACATTGGAAACACAAATTGGTATGTCTGCAAAACTAATTTTTTTTATCCATCCAAATACTAATAAGGCTGAAATATCAGTTTTTGTTTAGAATTCGTCAGTCAGTTCAGAGGAGTGCCGGAAGTAATAGTTAAATTTACCGTGCAACTTCAGACCTGAAAAATGGTCTATGTTAAAACTGTGGTACAGTTTGTGTATCAGGCATAACTTTTTAAAACATTAACCAGAACTATAATACCCAGATATAATGAAGACAAACCGATTCGTAATCATTCTGCTTTTACTGGCGTTTTTGCCGGTGTTGCTCCATGCTCAGCAAACGGTATATTATCAGTCAGTTAATCAGCATATCCAGAAAGCAAAGGAGTTGTATTTAGCCCGGAATTATATTTCGGCTTTGAATCAGTTTGAACAGATTGCAGCCCAGACTGATGAAAATTCGGACGTTCGGGCCGAAGCCATGTTCTATAAGGCACTTTGCGGACTTAAACTGGACAACGGAAATGGTGAAGAGCAAATTGCCGAATTCATGAAGCAGTTTCCGGAGAGCTCATTCAGGAACAGGGCTCTGTTTGAACAGGCTGTTTATCAGTTTGATAAGCGAAAATATTCTTCGGTGATAAAATCGCTGGAGGGTTTGGATAAAACAGAATTATCCAAAGACGAATCCAGTCATTTTTATTATCTGAGGGGATATTCCAATTTCGAACTCGAAAAAATGGATGCCGCCGCCACCGATTTTGCTCAGATAAAGGAAGGAGGCTCGATGTATGCAGCTCCAGCCAAATATTATTGGGGGCATATTCAGTATCTGAATGGGAATTATGAATCGGCGCTTCAGGAGTTTATGAAGCTGAAGACCAACCCGGCATTCGAAAAAGTGATTCCGTTTTACATCAGTCAGATTTATTATAAACAGGGTAAGTACCGCGAAGTTGTAGAATATACAACTCCGCTCATCAATAAAGTGTCCGCCGATCAGCAGCCTGAACTGGCGCGGATTTTAGGAGATTCGCATTTCCATTTGCAACAGTTTAAAGAGGCCATTCAGTTCCTGGAATTTTATCTGGCCGATAAGACCAACCGCGGGCGCGAAGAGAATTACATGCTTGGTTACTGTTATTATCTGAACAGCCAGGAAGCCAAGGCTATTCCGCACCTCGAAATAGCCACCAAAGGAAAAGACGAGTTGGCGCAAAATGCATATTATCATTTGGCCGATTGCTATGTGGTGGTCAACGATAAGAACAAAGCGCGTCAGGCGTTTGAAGCGGCCTCTGAATTTGATTTTGATCCGAAAATCAAAGAGGATGCTTTGTTCAATTACGCCAAGATAACCTACGAACTGTCATATTCTCCGTTTAACGAAACAATCAAAGCATTCGATAAATACATTGCTTTGTATCCCAATTCGGAGCGAAATGATGTGGCTTACGATTACCTCGTAAAAGTTTATATGGGTACCAGCAATTACCGTGATGCCATGACTTCCATCGAAAAAATCAAGGTGAAAAGCCAGTCGGTGAAAAAAGCGTATCAGCGGGTGGCCTATTACCGCGCGCTCGAAAGTTTTAATAATCTGGATTACACCGGGGCAATTGAAAATTTCGAAAAGTCAATCGATGCGGGTGATTTTAATAAAAACTACCGTGCGCTGGCTCTTTTCTGGAAGGCCGAAGCATCTTACCGCCTGAATAATTTCAATAAGGCTGTTGCCGACTACACCAGTTTCATGAAATCGCCGGGCGCGTTTGCACTTCCGGAATACAAAACAGCCCATTATAATCTGGCTTATAGCTTCTTCCAGTTGAAAGACTACGGAAGTGCCAGTGATTATTTCAGAAAATACCTGAACCAGGAAGCAGACTTGCGGAGTGATAAAGTGGCTGATGCCTACAATCGTCTGGGCGACTGTTATTTTGTGAACAGGGATTATTCTGCAGCCATTTCAACTT
Organism: Prolixibacteraceae bacterium; assembly: GCA_016788685.1. Lineage (GTDB taxonomy): Bacteria > Bacteroidota > Bacteroidia > Bacteroidales > Prolixibacteraceae > Aquipluma. The sequence goes on from JAEUSS010000563.1 coordinate 3,679, forward strand.
ACGACAAGGCTTTGCGCCTGAACCTGTATGATGCTGACTACGCGTTGTTCCAGAAGGCTTTTTGTATGGGTTTGCAGCGCGATAATCAGGGAAAGATAGCAGCCTTGCAACTGTTGATTCAAAGCTATCCAAACTCATCGTATCAGGATGATGCGTTGTATGAGCTGGGAC
>JAEUSS010000118.1 GCA_016788685.1 Prolixibacteraceae bacterium
GAGCTCGATTTTGGTTTGTCCAACTTTAAAGAAGGCTGTTTTTACTTTTTGATCAGCAACTTCTTCAATGGCATAGCATTTCAGTCCTAAAACGTTTTCATAGTAAGGAATAGCTTCTTCCAGGTTGTTTACTGCAATTCCAATGTGTTCAATATGTGATATTTCCATGTTGTGTAAGTATTTAATTGATAAGGAATAATTTTGTTTTCAGTACTTTTTTTCAGGCGCTGCAAAAATACATTTACATTCTTTCTTTTTAAACCGATTGCTCAAATATTCGAATTCTGGCATGTGTGTTTTGCAACAGGCAAAATTTGATTGTCAAATACTTGGAAAAATCAATTGAAGAATAAGATGTTTAATTGTATGTTCCGTGGCAGAAAAACAATGGGTTAATTATTAGGTATAAAAAAGGCAGACTATTAGTCTGCCTTTCTGATCTTATAATCGGCTAGTATCCTTGACGAAATGGAAATGTGATCCGTAACGTTCAAATGCAGCTTTTTCCAGAGATTCTCTGTGTGCCGGGTGGGCAACGGAGATCAGTAATTTGGCACGTTCCTGAAGCGTTTTCCCATAAAGGTTAACTGCTCCGTATTCGGTAACTACCCAGTGCATGTTGGCGCGTGTGCTTACGACTCCTGAACCTTCGATAAGGGTAGGACAAATCTTAGAAACTCCTTTTGCAGTCACTGAAGGTAAAGCAATAATCGGCTTTCCGCCTTTTGAGTGACCGGCTCCACGGATGAAGTCAATCTGGCCGCCTACTCCTGAATAATGTTTGGTTCCGATAGAGTCGGCACAAACCTGACCTGTAAGGTCGATAGCCAGCGCTGAGTTGATGGCGGTAACTTTGTCGAGTTTACGGATGACAGCAACGTTGTTGGTGTGAGCTACATCCATCATGGCTACCCGTGGGTTGTCATGGACGAAATCATACAATTCCTGTGTTCCCATCAGGAATGATGCAACCATTTTGCCTTTGTCAATGCTTTTGTGTTTACCGGTAACAATTCCTTTTTCAACCAGCGGAAGGATTCCGTCAGCAAACATTTCGGTATGTACACCAAGGTCTTTGTGGTTCCCCAACTGGGCCAATACTGCATTCGGGATTCCGCCGATACCCATTTGCAGACAGGCTCCGTCTTCAACCAATGCAGCCACGTTTTTACCGATCTGGACTTCTTCCGGAGTCAGCGCAGCAAATCCGTGGGTGTACAATTTAATATCGTCTTCAACAAAAATGTTGATCTGGTCAACGTGAATCATGGCATCGCCCCAGCAGCGCGGCACGTTAGGGTTTACCGCTGCAATAACCACATCGGCACATTCAATAGCTGCCAAAGTTGCATCAACCGAAGTTCCCAGAGAAACAAAACCGTGCCTGTCCGGAGGAGAAACCATAACCATGGCTACGTTAACCTTCAGGTAACCTTCGCGGATCAGTTTCTGCGTTTCGCTCAGGAAAACCGGAATGTAGTCGGCATAACCGGCTTGTGTTTGTTTGCGCATATTTCCGGCAACAAAGAACTGTTCGCTTACGAAAATGCCTTCGAATTCAGGATTGGCGAAATCAACTTGCCCTTCGATGTGAATGTGTTGAATCTTAACATCATACAGTTCTCCGTTTCTTCCGCGTTCGACCATAGGTTTGATCAGCGTGTGCGGCGTTACGGCAACAGAACTGAGGTGGACTCTGTCCCCCGATTTAATGACTTTTACTGCTTCTTGAGGAGATACGTATTTTATTTGCTTCATAATTGTGATTTTGAATGAATTGTCCATTAAACATCACGGGCAAATATAGAGATTAATTTTCCAAACGGACTTCGCAAAAATCCTATTTAAAATGTGTCTAATTAAAAGTATCTCAATGTAAATTTTGTGTTAAGAGTTGAATTGTAGTTATATATGTGTAGTTTTATATATGTTGATTTCCGTTCCGGGCGTTCGGCATTGATTCTCAGATCCGCTGATCAGGAATCTTCAGGGCTGAATACTTTAGAACCTAATTTGCGCAGGTAACTTGTCCTGGGCTCTTCCGGGCTGCAGATATATGTCTTTGTCGGCTGTTGTCGGGACTTGTGTCTGTTTCCAAACGGAAAAATCGTTTTATCCATTTGTTAACACTGTTCTGTTATTTACTTTTTTAACTGGTTTAATCCTGAAATCTTTATCTTTGTGCGGTTCTTTTTTCAGGCATTTGCTGTTAAACTTATACCCAAAATATTCCGAAATGATTCTATTCTTTAAGACTCCACAAAACACATTTATTGCGTTGAATTCGGTGCGAAATATTGACCAGGCCGATATTGAAAAATTGACCTGGCTGTTCGGTGATGCCGAGAGACTCAACAACGAGGTTTTAAGTGGATGGTTTGTTGGTCCGCGCAAAGAAATGTTGACACCCTGGAGTACCAATGCTGTTGAAATAACCCAGAATATGGGTATTCAGGGTATTCTGCGGATTGAAGAGTACGTTCAGGTTGCCGATCAGTCGGCGGGCTACGATCCGATGCTGAAGGCTATGTACAAAAACCTGGATCAAACCATTTTTACGATCAACAAAAAGCCGGAACCAATTCTTGAAATCGAAGACATTGCGGCATACAATGATCAGGAAGGTTTAGCGCTGAGCGAAGAAGAAATTCAGTACCTGAATTCGGTCTCCGAAAAACTGGGCCGGAAATTGACCGATGGCGAAGTCTTCGGTTTCTCGCAGGTAAACTCGGAGCATTGCCGCCACAAAATATTTAACGGAACTTTTGTTATTGACGGGGTAGAGCAGGAGATGTCATTGTTTCAGCTCATCAAAAAAACCTCGCAGCAAAATCCTAATTTTATAGTTTCCGCTTATAAAGACAACTGCTCTTTTGTTCAGGGACCTGTTGTTGAACAGTTTGCTCCCAAAACACAGGACAAACCAGACTATTTTGAAGTAACTGATGTTGAAACTGTACTTTCGCTGAAAGCCGAAACGCATAATTTCCCGACTACAGTTGAACCTTTTAACGGCGCAGCAACCGGAACCGGTGGCGAAATCCGCGACCGTATTGCCGGAGGAAAAGGCAGCCTGCCCATTGCCGGAACTGCCGTTTACATGACATCGTACCCCAGAACCGAAGATGCCCGCACTTGGGAACAAGCAACCGAAGAACGCGAATGGTTATATCAGACTCCGGAAGAAATCCTGATTAAGGCTTCGAACGGAGCCAGCGACTTCGGGAATAAATTCGGACAACCAATTATTACAGGTTCGGTGCTCACTTTCGAGCATTTTGAAAACGACCGCAAATATGGTTTCGACAAAGTGATCATGCTGGCCGGAGGTATTGGCTTTGGCGCTAAAAAAGATAGCCTGAAGGATGAACCCACCAAAGGCGACAAGGTGGTGCTTTTGGGAGGCGACAATTACCGCATCGGGATGGGCGGAGGAGCTGTTTCGTCTGTGGCAACGGGCGAATTTGAGAACCACATCGAGCTGAATGCTGTTCAGCGTGCCAATCCCGAGATGCAGAAACGTGTTTATAACGCCATCCGCGCATTGGCCGAATCGACAGAAAACCCGATTATAACCGTACACGACCACGGCGCAGGCGGTCACTTAAACTGCTTGTCAGAATTGGTTGAGGCTACCGGAGGAAAAATAGACACCTCGAAGTTACCTGTTGGCGATCCGACTCTTTCGCAAAAGGAAATTATTGGTAACGAGTCGCAAGAGCGTATGGGATTGGTGATGCACGAAAAAGATGTGCCGCTGTTGCAACGTATTGCCGAACGCGAACGTGCCCCGATGTATGTGATTGGTGAAGCTACCGGCGACATGCAGTTTACTTTCGAAAACTCGAAAACCGGCGAAAAACCAATCGACTGGCAATTGTCGTACATGTTCGGGAAACCACCAAAAACTGTTTTGACCGACACTACCCGCGTGGAGACGTTTGCCGATCTGAAATACGATCAGGCTAAGCTGGAAGATTATCTGGAAGATGTTTTACAGCTCGAAGCTGTGGCTTGTAAAGACTGG
>JAEUSS010000646.1 GCA_016788685.1 Prolixibacteraceae bacterium
GGAATTCTCCCGGTTAACTTACGAGGAATTTGTTGAACAGATTCTGATTGGGCAAATTCATACCAAATTCCTGGTCGTGGGGTACGATCATAAATTCGGAAAAAACAGAAAAGGCGATTTTGAACTCCTGAAGAGTTGTGCTGACCGGCTGGGATTTCAGATTGAAAAACTGGATGTTTTGCTGATGAACGAATCCAATATCAGTTCGACAAAAATCCGCGAAGCAATCCAGCATGGCGACTTTGATACTGCCAATGCCTTCCTGGGGTATCCTTTTACGCTTCACGGAGTGGTGGTGGAAGGGCAGAAGCTCGGACGGAAAATACAGTATCCTACCGCTAATGTGGAGGCCTCTGATCCGGACAAAATTATTCCCGGCTATGGTGTTTATGCGGTGCAGGTAATCATCCGGAATCAGACTTATCAAGGGATGTTGAATATCGGCAGCCGTCCGACGGTTAACAACAATGCCGATCACCGGAGCATTGAGGTTCATTTGTTCGATTTCGATTCCGACATCTATGGCGAACCGATTGAGATCGTATTCTTCCGGAAGCTGCGGGAAGAACAAAAATTCAGTTCGCTGGAAGCCCTGAAGAGTCAGCTCGCAAAAGACAAAAAAGACACGTTGGACTTCTTTCAGCAAATTCAGGATTAAACAGGCAATATTTTGTTTGAATAAACGGCTTGCCGGTTATTTATTCGTGAATTACATCTATTGAATTGATTATCTTTGCCGTCAAAATTTTAATATTCAGAAATGACTACAAAAACAATGGAAAAACAGGCTTATAAAGTAGCCGATATTTCGCTTGCCGGTTTCGGACGTAAGGAAATTGAAATCGCCGAAAAAGAAATGCCGGGGCTCATGGCAATCCGGAAAAAACACGCTGCATCAAAACCGCTGAAAGGTGCCCGTATTATGGGTTCTCTGCATATGACCATACAAACCGCTGTGCTGATCGAAACGCTTGTTGAACTTGGAGCAGAAGTGCGCTGGGCCAGCTGTAATATTTTCAGCACTCAGGATCACGCTGCTGCGGCCATTGCAGCTGCCGGAATTCCGGTATTTGCATGGAAGGGCGAAACATTGGCCGAATACTGGTGGTGCACCGAACGTGCGCTCGACTTTGGTAACGGCCTCGGTCCGACTTTGCTGGTTGACGATGGTGGCGATGCAACTATCATGATTCACCGGGGCTACGAAGCCGAAAAAAATCCATCGATTCTGGATGTGCCGGTTGATGCCGAAGATGAACGCGAACTGAACAACGCTCTGAAGGAAGTGCTGGCCTTTGATCCGCAGCGCTGGACTCGTCAGGTTCCGCTGATTAAAGGAGTTTCAGAAGAAACGACAACCGGGGTACACCGCCTGTACCAGATGATGAGCGAAGGAAAACTTCTGTTTCCGGCCTTCAATGTAAACGATTCGGTGACCAAATCAAAATTTGATAACCTCTACGGATGCCGTGAGTCGCTGGCTGATGGCATTAAGCGGGCAACCGATGTGATGATTGCCGGTAAAGTGGTGGTTGTAGCTGGTTATGGCGATGTTGGTAAAGGCTGTTCTCATTCGATGAGAAGCTACGGGGCTCGTGTAATTGTTACCGAGATCGACCCGATTTGCGCGCTGCAGGCTGCTATGGAAGGTTTTGAAGTGAAAACGATGGAAGAGGCTGTACCGGAAGGAAATATTTTTGTGACCACCACCGGAAACAAAGACATCATTACCGGAGAACACATGGCAGCCATGAAAGATCAGGCTATTATCTGCAATATTGGTCATTTCGATAACGAAATCCAGGTTGCAAGGCTTGAATCGTGGCCGGGAATCTGCAAAACGAATATCAAACCTCAGGTCGATAAATATACTTATCCTGATGGTCACTCCATCTTTCTTCTGGCTGAAGGCCGTCTGGTAAATCTGGGCTGTGCTACCGGACACCCTTCGTTTGTCATGTCAAACTCGTTTACAAATCAGACCCTGGCGCAGATCGAGCTGTGGCAGAAAGAATATGAAGTGAATGTATACCGTTTACCCAAATGTCTGGATGAAGAAGTGGCTCGCCTGCATCTGGAGCAGATCGGTGTTAAACTGACTGTTTTAAGCGCTGATCAGGCTGAATATATCGGCGTTCCGGTTGAAGGCCCATATAAACCTGAACATTACAGGTATTGATCCGGGGCTGTAACTGAACGTCCGGATTTCCGGGTTTAAAGAATATGAAGGAGCCTTTCGGCTCCTTTTTTATTTTTATAATTTTGAGATGAATTCTCAGGGTTGGAATGAATGCGATGAGTCTTAACCGGCAAATACAGGTTGTTGAAGAAGAGTATATTATCGGACTCTTCAGAAACGAATACTCTGGTTTCCCCAAAGGGAGACTGGTTAAGACCGAATCGCCTGATTTTATACTGAAGGAATCTTCCCGGAAAGCAATCGGTATTGAACTTACCAAGCTGCACGGGCCTTCAGCCCAAAAAGAACAAACTCACTTTGCGAGCAAGGTCCGGGGATATCAGCCGCCTGAATTTACCAAAGAGAACATCGAGTACACCATTAATGCCAAAGATGAAAAGTTGCCCATTTACAGGCAAAAGATGCTGACCCAGATTTGGTTGCTGATTACGGCCGATTTAAATGAAAGTCCGGTTGCGTTTAACCTGACGAACAAACTTGAAAACTGGAATTTTTTCTCTGGCTTTCACAAAATATTTCTTTTTGAATTAAGAAGCCGGAAAGTGTTTGAACTGAATCTTTCAGACTAATTCCGGACAATAATGCGGCTTCCGGAATACGAAGTCCGGTATTGTTTCAGCGGTTCGGTTGCAGGTCCTTTTGTTGGGCTTCCGTTACCTCCGAACAGTATAAACTGCGACCCGCAGCAAGGGCAGGTGGCCAGGCCGCTTCCGTCGGCAACAACCCGGCAGGTTGGTGATACTTCGTAGGTGCATGCCGCATCAAAAGCCAGGAACGGATTCGCACTGTCAGTCAGATCACGGAAAATGATAACTCCGCCAAATCCTTTTCCTGCGAAGTAGTAGGAGCCTCCCGGAACATTAAATTCAATGAAATTCACCGGGTTGATATCGAGGTTGACATAGACATCCGGAATGACAGAGTTGTAATCATCTTTACAGCCGTTCATGCCGAAGAGAATGAAAAAGCAAAACAAAACTGTTTTTAAAACTTTACCCGAAAGCTGATTCATTTTTTATATCTTTAATCCATTATTAAAACAAAGAAAAGAACAAATTATTTCATCTGGCCAATAAAACATACCGAATGGAAGATTATATTTTTTTGCTGATAGCGATTGCTCTTTCCATTTTTGGGGCAATCAACCAAAATAGAAAGAAAAAAAGCGAGGGCCAGCCCGCTTCGGAGAACGAAGAGGATGCCCGCAGTTTTTTTATGGACCAGTTTTTGAATGATGACGATGATTTTTTTACAGAAAAGGAAGAAGCAGTACCATTGGTAAGAAAACAACCTGTTGTCGTAAATAAAGAGCCGGTGATAGTCCGGCAGGAGGCATGGCAGTCAACACTCCGGCAGTCTGCGTTCAAAAGCACATTGCCCGAACGTCGGAAAAGCTCCCTTCATACCACCGTTAAAAGTCCGGTTGCTGAAGTGACGGATGACGAAACGGAAACCGAACAAGGCTCGGGTTATCTGGAAGACTTTTCACTTCGGAAGGCATTCGTCTACACCGAGATTATGACACGTAAATATTGACAGTTTTGCCTGACTGTTCCTGCCTCTGGGAGTTATTCCGGGAGCTTTCAGGAAGAGGCATGATAAACGAAACTTTTTAGATTACAGTTGATTAAATGTTTTATAAAACATTAGATTCGTAAAGATTAAAAAAATTTATAAGTTTGTATCACGAAAGAGTTCCGCAATGGGCGGAATTCTTTTTTGTTTTTAATAAAGTTTAAAAAAAGAAGAAAACCATGGGAAAGGTTACTTACGTTACAGAAGAAGGCCTTAGGAAAATGAAAGAAGACTTGGATCGTTTGATCAATGTTGAACGTCCGGCAATTTCTAAAATGATTGGAGAAGCCATTGAAAAAGGGGATATCTCGGAGAATGCCGAATACGATGCCGCCAAAGATGCACAGGGTATGCTCGAAGCAAAAATTGCCATTCTGGGTTCAAAAGTTGCTTCAGCCCGGATTATTGATGAGTCAAAGATTGATACATCTTGTGTTCAGATACTGAATAAGGTTACCATCCGCAATAAAAATAACGATGCAACCATGCAATATACCATTGTCTCAGAACACGAGGCTGATCTTAAACAAGGGAAAATCTCTATTCAAACCCCCATTGCGAAGGGACTGATGGGACGGAAACTTGGGGATGTTGTTGAAATTCAGGTTCCTTCGGGGAAAATAGAGTTCGAAATCATTGATATCGCAATTTAAAAATTGAAGAAATGGCCAGCATCTTTACCAAAATCGTAAACGGAGAAATTCCCTCCTGGAAAGTGGCTGAGGATGAAAACTACTATGCCTTTCTGGATATTTCTCCGGTAGCTAAAGGTCACACTTTGGTCATTCCGAAAAAGGAAGTGGATTACCTGTTTGATCTGGACGATGAGACTTATACCGGACTGCAGTTGTTTGCCAAAAAAGTAGCTGTTGG
>JAEUSS010000006.1 GCA_016788685.1 Prolixibacteraceae bacterium
GGTCATTTGAGCGAACTGCTCGGCCGCGAAGTGAAAATGGCTCCCGATTGTATTGGCGAAGAAGTTCAGGCAATGGCCAAAGCTCTGAAGCCGGGTGAAGTATTGTTGCTCGAAAATCTTCGTTTCCACAAAGAAGAAGAAAAAGGCGACGAAGCTTTTGCTCAGCAACTGGCTGCCAATGGCGACTGCTGGATCAACGATGCATTCGGAACTGCTCACCGCGCCCACGCATCAACGGCTGTGATGGCTAAATTCTTCCCAAACGACAAAATGTTTGGTTACCTGATCGAAAGCGAAGTGGCCAGCCTGGATAAAGTTCTGAAAAACCCGCAGCGTCCGTTGACTGCGATCATGGGTGGCGCTAAAGTTTCATCAAAAATCACCATCATCGAAAACCTGCTCGATAAAGTAGACAACCTGATTCTGGGTGGCGGTATGACTTACACGTTTGTAAAAGCTCATGGCGGCGAAGTTGGTGATTCGATTTGCGAACCCGATTTCCTCGAAACAGCATTAAACATCGAGAAAAAGGCTGCTGAAAAAGGCGTGAAAATTTATATGGCAACTGATGTGGTGGCTGCTGACGATTTTAACCCGAATGCAAATACACAGGTGGTTGAAGCCAACGCAATTCCTGCCGGATGGCAAGGTCTGGATGCCGGCCCCAACAGCATTGCCATGTTTAAAGAAGTGATTGAAAACTCCGGAACCATTCTTTGGAACGGTCCTGTAGGCGTTTTCGAAATGGAAAAATTTGCAGTTGGTTCAATCGCTGTTGGCGAAGCTATCGTAAAAGCAACTTCAAAAGGTGCTTTCTCTTTAGTGGGTGGCGGCGATTCAGTATCATGCGTCAACCAGTTTGGTTTTGCCGATGGCGTTTCGTACATCTCAACTGCCGGCGGTGCACTGCTCGAATACCTCGAAGGACAGGTTCTTCCGGGAGTAGCAGCGGTTCGTGGCGAATAAGAAAATCTGATGCTGAAAATACTGAAAACCCGGGGCAACAGCTTCGGGTTTTCTTTTACATTCCGGTTGATTCAAGTATAAAATACTATCTACCTGAGTTCGACATTAAATTGATCAGATGGGAACTAGAATACAGCTAGTTAATAAGGTTAGATCTATTTGTGCCTGGTGTTTCTGCTGAGGTTAAATTCAGGAGATAAGGTTTTAAACCTTATTCTGCGTTTTTTCAACCTTAGTAGAAATCCAAGCTTTCACAACAACAACCTTATTTGCTTATTTACATGTCATTAAGAAAAAGACTTATTTCGAACTCAGGTTATCTGGTTAAAAACGATAAACAATGAAGAAATCACAATTAGCCATTGAAAACTTTAAAACCCAGAATTGCTCCCAGTCGGTCCTTCTGAGTTTTGCCGAAGAGCTGAACCTCGATAAACTGACTGCCCTCCGGATTTCAGCCGGATTTGGCGGCGGAATGGCCATGGGCGAAACCTGTGGCGCGGTAACCGGCGCCTGCATGGTTTTGGGACTAAAGGTTCAGTCTGAAGGTAAAACCATTCAGGAACTAAAGGCTGAAACCAAAACGGCAGTGCGTAAGTTCAACGAACTGTTTCTGGCCCGGCACGGTTCGCTCCAATGTAAAAAGCTGCTCGGTGTCGACACTTCCACTCCGGAAGGTGCTGCCTTGGCTAATGAAAAGGATTTATTCAATACCGTATGCAGCGGGCTGGTCGCTTCGGCTGCCGAAATCCTGGAGACGAATTTCTAAACATCCGGCCGGTTTAAACGTTTAACAGTAAAACATTTAAATCATTCGACTATGAAATGCAATGTAGGATCGACAGACCGTATTCTCCGCCTGGTGGCCGGACTCGGAATTGCCATTGGCGGCGTTGTTTTTGAAAGTTATTGGGGACTGATCGGGGTAGTGCTTCTTGCAACTGCTGTTTTCCGGTTTTGCCCGTTATATCCCCTGCTGGGCATTGATACAAATAAGGAAAAATCATAATTCCGGATTGGCTGGATACCAAACGAGAGGCTGACCAAAGGGTCAGCCTCTCGTGTTGATATAAACCTGATTCAATTTAATTATTTGGGCATCGGGTATCCCGTCAGTTTAGCCAGGTTGGCCTCAATCTCATGTTCCGGATATTCGTAATCCGAAAGTTGTCCCGACATGTATTTGTCGTATCCGATTAGATCCATCCACCCGTGTCCGCTGAAGTTGAAAAGAATCACTTTTTCCTTACCTTCTTCTTTCGCTTTTTTGGCTTCGCGAATGGCTGATGCAATGGCGTGGGTGGTTTCAGGAGCAGGAATGATCCCTTCGGTTTTGGCAAACAGCAATCCGGCCTCAAAACATTCGCTTTGATGGATGGCCTGGGCTTCCATCAGTCCGTCGCGCAATGATGCACTTACCAGCGGCGACATGCCATGGAACCGCAAGCCTCCGGCGTGAATAGGTGCCGGGACAAAATTGTGTCCGAGGCTGTACATCGGCAGCAGCGGAGTCATTTGGGCTACATCGCCGTGGTCATATATAAAAGGTGCTTTGGTGAGGGTTGGGCAAGAGAATGGCTCGGCTCCGATGATCTGAATGTCGGCACCGTTAACCTTTTCGTACATGAACGGGAAGGCAATTCCGGCGAAATTACTTCCGCCGCCGCAGCAGCCAATTACCACATCGGGGTTTTTTATGCCAACTTTGGACAGTTGCTGCTTGGCTTCCAGTCCGATGACGGTTTGGTGCAGCATAACGTGGTTCAGTACCGATCCCAGCGCGTAGCGGGTTTTTCCGCTTGGGTCGCTCACTGCTTCTTCAATAGCTTCGGAGATTGCGATTCCTAAACTTCCGGGGGTATCCGGGTATTCGGCCAGGATATTGCGGCCGGCCTGCGTGAATGTGCTTGGGCTGGAAACGCACTTGCCGCCCCAGGTTTGCATCATGATTTTCCGGAACGGTTTCTGGTCGAAGCTGACGCGAACCATGTACACCTTGCATTCAATTCCGCCGATCTGTGCGCAGGCATAGGCCAGGGCCGAGCCCCACTGGCCGGCTCCGGTTTCGGTGGTCAGCCTTTTGATCCCGAATTGTTTATTGTACCAGGCCTGGGCAACAGCCGAGTTAGGCTTGTGGCTTCCGGCCGGAGAAACACTTTCGTTTTTATAATATATTTTGGCAGGTGTTCCCAGAGCTTCTTCGAGTTCGTAGGCACGAACCAGCGGGCTTGGTCTCCACTGAAATAAAATCTGGCGGATTTCTTCCGGAATGTCGATCCAGCGTTCCATCGAAACTTCCTGTTCAATCAGGTTCATCGGAAAAACCGGAGCCAGCATTTCCGGAGTAACCGGCTTCCCGTCGGGTCCCAGCGGGGGGTTCATCGGGGTGGGAAGATCGGGAGCAAGGTTGTACCATTGTTTGGGCATCTCTGATTCGTCGAGATAAATTCTTTTTAGTCTGGCCATGATGTCATTTATTTGATTGTTGATTCAATTTATTTTAGCGCAATACTTAATTCCTGAAACCAAGAAAGGGACTTCCTGCATGAGCACAGAAAATCCCTTTCTCCGGTCTTTACGACCGCAAATCACTATGTAATTCTCGCGTTTCCATTTTGATGTTACGCCAGTTCCATTCTTTCCCGTATAGCGGTGATTTGTACATATCTTTCATTAAAAAGCGAGTAAAAGTAACGATATTTTCAATGTTTTCAAGAGTA
>JAEUSS010000037.1 GCA_016788685.1 Prolixibacteraceae bacterium
GAATCCACTCCGGATCACCTCACTGCTGGAATATGAAAATTATTTTGGCACTGCTGACTCTGAAACAAATATTACGGTAAACATTTCAGATGTGATGGCTGGCGGTGTTACCAAAAGAACAATATCGATACCGCAGATTTCCTCCCGATCTCCTTTTCTGATGTACTATGCCATACAACTGTACTTTGCCAACGGAGGCGGTCCGTGCTTTATAACTTCTGTGGGCACGTACTCTGCCGCCAGAACTGCCAATGCCTCAGCTCCGGTGCAACTGGATGATTTGCAGAACGGCCTGGGAAAAGTTGAAAAAGAAGATGAACCGACACTCCTTTTGTTTCCGGATGCTACAGCCTTGCCCGCCGACAATTTCTACGCGATATACAAAGATGCGTTAGTTCAATGCCATAAACTTCAGGACCGGTTTACCATTATGGATACCTACTCGGATGACGAAACGGAAGATCCGACTCCGGCAGAAGGGCTTCGTAACGGCATAAATCTAGAGAAGGATTATCTGAAGTACGGTGCGGCCTATTACCCCTTTATCGAAACGCTGATTAATTACCAATACGCAACTTCCGCAGTTACCATCAGCCATACGTCAGATAACTCGCCGGTATTGCTCAACACGCTCGCCGATGCAAATGCGGCATCAGACGAAATAGATAACCAACAGAACAATGCTCCCGACCTGGCAACAGCCCTGACAACGGCACAAACAGCCATCGATGCTCTGACAAACCCACAGGCTCTTGCTCAAGCAGATACGATAACCAACGCTATACAGCCCATAGTTGATCTGCTTGACGCAGTGATCACCTCGGGAAACGATGCCGTAGCTGCCGCAACGTTTGCAGCGACAGCAATCAGTGAAGTTCCGGCAGCAGCTGACGCGTGTACTGCTGCTGCAACAAATTTAAGCACGGCACTCGGCGGAGATGTTGCAACAATGAAAACGGCCCTGGAAGCAAACCTTGCATCAATTGCAGGAGCTGCAGCCGGAAGCACCGTCAAAACGGCAGCCTCGGCAGCTGTTGCTTCGGTTGCAACCATCGAAGCAGTGATCGAAGCCATTGCCTCCCTGATAAATCCGCCGGTCATACAAGCAATCACAAACGCCCAAGCGGCAGATCATACTGGTGAATTGGATGGCTTAAAGCTGGATGCCATTGAAAAATCGGACAGTCTGACGTTTCATGAGATTAAAGCACAACTTTCAAAACTGTACGTAAAAATGCCTCCAAGCGGTGCTATTGCCGGTGTGTATGCCCGTGTCGACCTTCTTCGGGGGGTCTGGAAAGCTCCGGCCAACGTGAGTCTGAACTACGTCACCGCCCCGTCGGTAAAAATAACCAACGACATGCAGGATGGCCTTAATGTCGATACAATCGCCGGAAAATCAATCAATGCCATCCGCTCTTTCCCCGGAATAGGAACACTCGTTTGGGGTGCGCGGACCTTAGCCGGAAACGACAACGAATGGAGGTACGTTTCCGTTCGCAGATTCTTCAACATGGTGGAAGAATCGGTCAAAAAAGCGACTGCTCAATTTGTTTTTGAACCTAATGATGCAAACACCTGGGTAAAAGTTCGTGCGATGATCGAAAACTTCCTGACCCTGCAGTGGAGAGCCGGAGCCTTGGCCGGATCAAAACCAGACGATGCCTTTTTTGTCCGGGTAGGATTGGGTCAAACCATGACTGCCGAAGATATTCTGAACGGCTATATGCACATCGAAATCGGCATGGCTGTTGCCCGTCCGGCCGAATTCATTATCCTCAGATTTTCTCACAAACTTCAACAATCCTAATACTAACATTTAAAAACATCAATCATGGCAGCATATCCTTTGGTAAAGTTTCATTTTCAGGTAGAATGGTCGGGAACTAAAATCGGATTCACCGAAGTTTCAGGACTGGATGTTGAAACCGAAGTGGTAGAATACCGCGAAGGCTCAAGCCCGGAATATTCAAAAATAAAGATGCCCGGCATGCAAAAATTCAGCAACATCACCCTCAAAAGAGGCACTTTTAAAAGCGACAACGACTATTTCAAATGGTGGAACACCGTCAAATTAAATACCATTGAACGACGCGATATAACCATCAATCTTCTCAACGAAAACCACGAACCGGTGGTAACCTGGAAAGTTAAGAATGCCTGGCCAACCAAAATTCAGTCAACCGACCTCAAGGCTGACGGGAATGAAGTGGCGATTGAATCGATGGAACTGGCCCATGAAGGTTTAACTATTCAAAACGATTAAACATGGCGACCTACTATCCTCCTCTTGGCTTTCACTTTTTGGTTGCCTTTGCCAATCAAAAAGATGAATATCAATTTCAGTCAGTTTCCGGATTATCCGTTAATCTGGAAACAGAAGAAATTGCCGAAGGAGGGGAAAACCGCTTCAAACACCGGCTTCCGGTCCGCGCCCAGTATCCGAATCTGGTGCTCAAAAGGGGGCTTGTCCCCCACTCTGCACTGATTGACTGGTGCAAGGCTTCGGTTGAAGAATTCAAATTTGCTCCCACCGACATCCAGATCATTTTACTCAACGCAGAGAACCAGCCACTTCAGACCTGGAATGTTGTACACGCCTACCCCGTAAAATGGATGGTAAGCGATTTCGATGCGGAAGAAAGCAAGATACTGGTCGAAACCATTGAGTTAAGCTACAGCTATTTCAAAATACTCTGACATGCCCATCGAAATTAAAGAACTGAACATCAGAATCAATGTTTGCGACGATCAGCCCGGCGCTTCGGCCGGCGGTGCCCGGATTGACGAAGAAACACGCCAGTCGATAGTCGCGCAGTGCGTTGAGCAAGTTATGGAGATTATCTCAAAAAATCAGGACCGTTAAATCAGGTATCATGAGCGGAGAATTGACCAAACTGAAAATAAAAGCGTTCAAAGACGAGAAGTTCTCGCAGGAAATTGCCAACGGCGAATTCAGCACCTTGCTTAATCCTGAAAATTACAGCATCAGGTACCAGATCAGCCAGAACGAAAATCAGGCTCCGGGAACAAGTGCGGCAGCTCCCCGCTTTAATAAAATCCGTCCTGAAGACCTTGAACTTACTTTTTTGTTCGACCGCTCCGGTGTTATCAGGGGGAGTGAAGACACAATCGGCGAAGGAGTTATCAGCGATATCGAAAAGTTCAAAAAGGTCATTTTTGATTACAACGGCGAGCAGCACAAACCCAATTACCTGATGATTTCCTGGGGCTCACTTCTGTTTAAGGGAACTTTAAGCAACATGGACATCAGCTTTAAACTGTTCAGACCCGACGGAACGCCGATCCGCGCCAGCGCCAGAGCCACCTTCACCGGTTTTGTAGAAGACAATCTGCGCGTTGCCAGAGAAAACAACAACTCGCCCGATTTGACTCATGTCCGCGTTGTCAATGACGGAGACACACTCCCGCTGATGACTTTCCGGATCTACGGCGACTCCGGATACTACCTCGAAGTTGCCAAAGCCAACAAACTGGTCAATTTCAGGAAACTGAGCCCCGGCCAGCAAATCATTTTTCCACCAATCGAAAAACTAGCAAAAAAACAAGCATGAGCCCAAGCCGCACCATACAAACTTCACGGTCAGCCGATCTGGTTACTTTTAAGATTCTGATTGATGGAACCGACATCCCGTCAACAGTTCAGGTAATGAATATTTCGGTAGAAAAGGAAATTAACCGGATTCCGATGGCTAAACTGGTGCTTGTTGACGGTAATCCGTCGGAACAGGATTTTGCCCTGAGCAACGATGAATTACTGATCCCCGGGAAAAAAATTGAAATCAAGGCTGGCTATCACTCCGATGAAGAAACAATTTTTAAGGGCATTGTGATCAAACACAGCCTGAAAATCAGGCAAGGCGGTTCGCTGCTGATTGTCGAATGCAAAGATGAAGCGGTAAAACTGACCTCCGGAAGAAAAAGCAAATATTACTACAACACCTCAGACAGCGAAGCTTTCGAAGCAATTATCAATTCATACGGACTTGAAAAAGACATCGAAAGCACAGCTTTTCAACACAAAGAACTGGTTCAGTTTGATAGTTCTGACTGGGATTTTATCATCACCCGGGCCCAGGCCAACGGAAAAATCTGCGCCGTTGACGACGGTAAAATCACCGTAAAATCACCGGATTTTTCCCAGGCGGAAGTTGAAACCGTCACTTATGGCGCAACCATGCTTGATTTTGACGCGGAAATTGACGCGCGGAATCAGTACAGCAAAGTGAGTTCATATGGCTGGGATCCCGCCAGCCAGGAATTGCTCGAAGTGGAAGCTGCCAACCCGGCAGTTTTGCTAAACGGAAATCTCTCTTCCGGGAAACTTGCCAATGTTATCGGACTGGCAAATCTGGAACTCAGACACGGCGGTACAAGTGCCGACCAGCCGCTTCGGAACTGGGCAAATGCAAAAGCCTTGTTTAATCAGCTTTCCAGAACTCGCGGACGGGTAAAATTCCAGGGAATTCCGGACTGTAAACCCAATACTACGCTAACGCTCGAAGGGGTTGGCAATCGTTTCAGCGGCAAAGTCTACATTTCGGCTGTGCGCCACGAGATTACCGAAGGACAATGGACAATTGACGCCCAGTTCGGAATGAACCCGACTTGGTTTTCCGAAGCCAACACAATCAGCAGTCAGGCAGCTTCCGGACTATTCCCCGCGATTCACGGCTTGCAGATTGGTATTGTAACAGCACTCGAAGATCCGGAAGGAGAAGACCGGATTCAGGTCAGGTGCCCGATAATTGACAAAAATGGCGAAGGTATCTGGGCACGGGTTGTTTCGCCCGATGCCGGTAAAGAGCGCGGCTTCTTTTTCCGTCCCGAAGTTGACGACGAGGTGATCCTCGGGTTTATTAATGACAATCCGAACGATGCCCTCGTGCTTGGAATGCTCAACAGCAGCGCCAAGCCAGCGCCCATCCAGGCCAAAGACGATAACCATGAAAAAGGATTTGTCTCCCGCGAAAAAATCAAATTCATTTTTAACGATAAAAAAAAATCCATTGTAATGGAAACTCCTGCCGGCAAAAAAATAACCGTCGACGACGATTCCGGGGAAATCAAACTGGAAGACGAAAACTCGAATACCATAACCATGAATCCTGATGGAATAAAAATAGAGAGCAGCAAGGATATTATCCTGAAAGCAACCGGAGACCTTAAAGTCGAGGGCATCAATATTTCGCTGAAAGCTTCAGCCCAGTTTAAAGGTGAAGGTTCTGCCGGTGCCGAGGTTTCAACTTCAGCAGTGGCCATCCTGAAAGGTTCGCTGGTGCAGATAAACTGAGAAAGTCAGAAGTCAGAACTTTAGGCGTTTCCTGAAACAGCAAATAGTAAACAAATAAATTTCAAACAGATAGAATGGGAAATCCAGCAGCACGACTTACAGATATGCATGTTTGCCCGATGTCAACGCCGGGGACACCACCAATTCCGCACGTTGGAGGGCCCGTAAGCGGTCCCGGAACACCAACGGTTTTAATCGGCGGAATGCCGGCAGCCTGCGTTGGCGACATGCTGGTTTGTGTCGGACCACCCGACACCATTACCGCAGGATCGGGCACCGTAATGATTGGCGGCAAACCAGCGGCACGAGCGGGCGACCCGACAGCTCACGGCGGAACAATTGTACTGGGTTGCCCTACCGTCATGATTGGAGGTTAACCACAAACACCATTGCCGGGGAAGAGAAACACGACAGGCACAAAGGCTTTGGTATATGCAGGTAAAACAAAAACGAGAACCCCGAATTACTGAATAATTAACTATGGATACGAACGAATCATTTTTAGGCAAAGGATGGGGATTCCCTCCCGAATTCAGCAAAAACAGCTCAGGCATAATTATAACTGAAGGCGAAGACGATATTGAAAAAAGCCTGCAAATACTCTTGTCGACGCGCCCGGGCGAACGGATCATGTTGCCCGGTTATGGCTGCAACCTCGATGAACTCCTGTTTAATCCGCTGAATCTAACCTTAAAAACCTACGTTGCCGACCTGATTAAAACGGCGATACTGTATCACGAACCGCGAATTGACACCGAAAAAATACAAATTAAAGAATCAACTGATAATGACGGGCTACTGCTCATCGACATTGATTACCGTGTGCGCATCACCAACTCCAGAAAGAATATGGTTTTTCCGTTTTATAAAGCTGAAGGAACTGAAACAGGATCATAAAACATGACAACAGAAACAACTCATAAGGCAATTCTGACCGGCGAAGGGACGGATCAGCAGCAGCGTTGGATCGATGCGCTGAATCCCGGCGCGCTGAATCTGCACGATTTCAGCCTGGCCGACTGGATGAAATTCGCGTGGAACTTTGCAGAGAAGGTGAATTATTTCAACGCCGAAAATCAGAAAGATGGCAACTGGCAGGATTTTTTCATCTCAGAACCTCAAATCAAAACCTTTCTGGACGGTCTGGAAACCAACCATTCACTTGCCCCTCACCAAACCTTGTTTATCTGTTTCCTGAAGTTGCTCGACATCAGCAAAGAGCGCTTCAACCAACTGACCCAAAGACACCTGGATTTCTATTATCAGAACATCCTGAAAATCGACAAACGACAGCCGGTCCCCGATCAGGTGCATGTCATTTTCGAACTGGCAAAAAACATTATCCAGGAAAAAATAGATTCCGGCACACCGCTCAGCGCCGGAAAAGATGCGAAGGGAAACGAACTGACCTTCCGGACAACGGAAGAACTGGTCGCCAACAGAATCTCCGTCGCGCAGCTAAAAAATGTGTATCACCATTCCGAGGCAAACCTCAAAGGTATCAAGGCCTGCGAGAAAGCCAACTCGTCCGGAGGACTCGGCAAACCCGATCCGACCGGCGATTTAAAATGGTACCCGTTCGGTTATCTGAAAGCCAAATACACGGATCAGACTCCCGAACTTCCAGACGCACGGCTCGGATTTGCCATAGCCTCGCCGGTTTTACTCTTAAACGAAGGGCTGCGAACCATTCGTTTAAAGATGGTTTTCAATAACGCTTTCGCTACTCAGCTGGCCGTACAGGCCGAGAACTCAGTAACTGCTTTCCTGAGCGGTGAGAAGAAATGGATCGGCCCTTTTCACCTGAAGGCTTCGGGTCTGAATAAAGAACTGAATCTTGAAATTGAACTCGATAAAAAAACCGAGCCGATTGCTGCATACCAGGCTCCCGTTCATGGCGAACGCTATACATCCGGCGACCCGGTCATTCGTTTTTTGATTGACACCGGTTCTGAACAGGGCTATTCGTTCTTTACCGTTTTTTCTGAACTTCAATTGAAAAACATACAACTTTCCGTCCAGGTCAACGGCATCTCAGGTGTAGAAATTGAAAGCGACCTGGGTATTCTCAATGCTAAAAAACCATTCATGCCATTTGGTCCGATACCGCTTAAAAACTCCAGGTTCACTGTAAAAAATGATGAAATATTCAGAAAAAACTGGACAAACCTGAAGCTAAGCCTCAACTGGATGAACACACCTGAATCGTTTACCAATCAATACCTTGCCTACCGAGATGACCTAAAAACACCAACGGCAGAACTTTTCAAAACCGGAATACGGCGAAAGATTCACAAACTCCTCGAATATGACATGACTGCCGACAACCTGATTGTGAAAGATCAGGACTATTTCAAGGCTTCAGTGGCGCTGTTCAGTAAAGGCGACTGGAATTTGCTGAACAGCAACCAACTGCTTTTTACCCAAAACGGACAATCGTACAACTGTGAATTCACTCTAAGTAACACCGGTTACGACACCAGCGAAAGCGGACGTCTGCAACTAATCCTGAATCAATCGTTTCTGCACGAAATGTTTCCGCGCATATATGCTATGGCCATGCAAAACGACAAATCGACTTTGATTCCCAAAGATCCGTACACTCCGCTGGCTGAATCCATCGAACTCAGCTATGAAGCTTCGGCAGAGGGTATTTTCAACGAAACAGCAAGCAGCAAACCCTCGGTTCAGTTGTTTCACGAACATCCGTTCGGCCAAAACGAAAAGCCCTCGGGAGTCGTCCACGACTCCCCTGTCTGCCTGCTTCCCGCCTATCCTTCAGGCGGAGAATTATATCTTGGACTCAAAGATGCCGAACCCATGCAGCAGGTTTCACTCCTGTTTCAGATTTTTGAAGGCAGCGAGAACCCTGAAACCATAAGTTTTTCGGAAGGTGAAAAACTTGAATGGAGCATACTTTCGGCGAACAAATGGATGACGCTGACCAGTAATCATCTGATTTCGGACCTAACTGACAATTTCCTGAAGTCAGGAATTGTGAAAATTTTAATCCCTGCAGAAGCCTCAAAAGAAAATACACTTTTAGCTCCCGGGCTATTCTGGCTTCGGGTCCGGACAAACAAAAAATTCGACGCCGTTTGCAAGATAATCGACATACGTACCCAAGCGGTTTTGGCCCGCTTCCACGATCAGAACAATGACCTTTCGCATTTAACGAACGGACTTCCGCCCCAAACCATCAGTGCGCTGAGCGAACGGAAACAATCAGTAAAAACAGTCAGCCAGCCGTTTAATTCATCCGGAGGATCGCCCGTTGAAACCGACCAGGCCTACTACCTCCAGACCAGCGAACGGTTGCGCCACAAAAACCGGGCGATTACCCTGTGGGATTACGAACATCTCATCCTTCAGCAATTTCCGGAAATCCACAAAGTCCGTTGTCTCAACCACACGTCCGCCACCTCTTATCTGGCTCCGGGAAACGTAACCCTGGTGGTTATTCCTGACATCCGGAACAAAAATGTATTCGACATTTACCAACCCCGGTTAAGCCGGGCGACACTAAACCGGGTTCAAGACTGCATCAATCAGCTCAACAGCCTTCATGTAACTGCAGAGGTTATCAATCCGGAATATGAAGAAGTGGAAATTTCGCTAAAAGCCAGATTCCGGAGCGGATACGATGACTATTACTATCAGAACGTCCTCCGTAAAGACCTGACCAGACTGTTATCGCCCTGGGCTTTCGAAAGGTCTGCCGATTTGCAGTTTGACTCCTCGCTGCACAAAAGCATCGTCATCAATTACATCGAGAAGCTAGACTATGTCGACTTCATTACCGACTTAAAAATTAAGCATAAGCAAGAATTTAAAACAAGTGTATCGCCATCAAATCCGAAAGCCATTCTGGTTTCGGCCAAAGAACACCCGATAAGTGTGTTGCAGGAAGGATGCTCCAAATAGTTATTCAGAAAAAAAAATGACGCATGTTAAACGCCGACCGACATACCACCATTCCCGGAAATGTTTCGACCAAGGACGATCTGGATTTTTCATTTCTGAAACAACTCGGAATTGAATACATTGAAAAATACGGAAGTAAAATCTGGACCGATTACAATACACACGACCCCGGGATTACTATACTCGAAGCTCTTTGCTATGCCATAACCGATTTGGGCTACCGGATCAGTATGCCCATCGAGGATATCCTGAGTGCGCCCGGCAGCAGCAATGATTCGCTTGCCGGACAGTTTATCAAAGCAGAGCAGATTTTGCCCACAAAGCCCGTTACGGGCAACGACTACCGGAAACTCTTCATCGACATCGACGGCATCAAAAATGCCTGGCTCCGACCGTTCAAAAAGAAGGTTTTTGTAAACTGCAAAGACAAGACATTGTCGTATTCGCCTTTCGAAACCGAAGATAAATACAAGAAAGAATTCACCTTGCAGGGGCTATACGAAATAATGCTCGATTTCGATGATTTTGACCCGGGAACCTATAACACCGATGCTCTGATTGCCAATCGGAAAAAGCAGCTCGAAAATGAAGTCCGGACAAAGTACCATCAGAACCGTAACCTGTGCGAAGATTTGATGACCGTTGCTGAAGTCGGGTTTCATCCGGTTTCGGTATGCGCCATCATCGACGTGAAACCCGAAGCCGACGAAGAGATGGTTCATGCCCGCGTTTTACGGGCCATCAATACCTATTTTTCTCCTTCGGTCAGGTTTTACTCCTTGCAGGAAATGTTCGCCAAAGGCTACTCGTCAACCGAAATTTTCGATGGCCCCGTCCTGAACAACGGGTTCATCGATCCGGCAGAATTAGAAAATGCCGGGCTGAGAAAGGAAATCCGGCTCTCCGACATTGTCCGGCTGATCATGGACATTGATGGTGTCCGAGTGATTAAAGACATTTCAATAAATAACTGTGGTACTGACTCCAAACCCGAAGGGCAGCCCTGGGTGATCTGCATCGGAGAAGGTCTGAAACCCCGGCTTTGCGAAAAAAGCGTTTTCAGTTACACCAAAGGCGTTTTGCCTGTCAACATCAATCACGAACGGGTAAAAGAATACAGCCGGCAGCTCGAAGCCGAAGAAACCGAAACTCAAAAACTGGCGCAAATATCCAGACTCATCGAGTTACCAACCGGAAACTTCCTGAATATCGGCGAATATTCGGCAATCCAGAACAATTTTCCTGAAACCTACGGGATCGGCGAATTTGGGCTATCGGCATCAGCAACCGGCAAGCGTAAAGCTCAGGCCAAACAATTGCAGGCATACCTGCTTTTTTTCGATCAGATCCTGGCCAGCTATTTCAGTCAACTCGATAAAGTCAAAGAATTGCTTTCCGTCAACCCCTCTGCCGGCAGGAGTTATTTTTCTCAGGCCATCAAAGACATTAAAGGAATTGAAAATCTCGTTTCTCCGGAGTACCTGAACGGGACCGCAGAGGAGCTTTCAGAATCGTTATTTTCGATGCTCGACAAAAAAAATGACCGTAAAAATCAGTTACTCGACCATCTGCTGGCACGTTTCGCCGAAAATTTCGGAACTTATGCATTCCTGATGAAACAACTGTACGGCAATGATCACGATCTGGCCATCATCCGGTCCAAAGAGAACTTCCTCCGAAGTTATCCGGTTTTGGGAACCGAGCGCGGTGCGGCATTCAATTGTTATCATCCCAAAGGAAGTTTGTGGAACACCTCCAATGTATCCACTGTCGAAAAACGGATCGCGCTGCTCACCGGGCTGACCGACTTCAGCCGCCGCAACCTGTCCAATGATCCGGTTGAAATTTACCAGGAAAAAGATAACGATGGTTTAATTGAATACCGGTGGAGAATCAAAGATCCGGCACAGCATGTGCTTTGTTCAGGTTCAAAAAAATATTTCTCGAAAGAAGAAATGGACAAAGAAATCCTTTTGGTAAAAGCCTTGGCAACCAACATGGATAACTATGAAATCAAAAAAGCTAAATCCGGAAAGTTCTACTACAACCTGACTAATCCGGAAATAACCGATACCCGGGACGAAGGCCACGTTGTTGCCCGACGGCTCGATTATTACCAGACCAAAGAAGCTGCCAGGGATGCTGTCCGGCAATTCGTTTCCTTCATGAAGAAAGTAAAACCCAATGAAGGCATGTATCTGATAGAACATATCCTGATCCGCCCCGATGAATTAAAAACTGATACCACCATCAACGGAACATTCCTTCCGGTTTGTTCCTGCGACGACAGCGAACCGGCCGATCCTTATTCGTTCCGGGTTTCGGTAGTTCTCCCGGGTTGGACCGAACGTTTTTCGAACATGGACTTCCGTAATTTCATGGAGAATCTGATCCGCAGGGAATTACCGGCACACGTGTTGGCCCGCATTTGCTGGATTGGCTATCCCGACGGGAAAGTTGACGACGATAAAAACGAGATGATTCAACTGGAACAATCCTGGAAAGCCTTCCTTGAAACCCTGAACCAAACAGACCCGAACACGCAGACGATCGTCCGCTTAAATACGGCATTAAGCCAGTTGCATTCCATCTATCCGACCGGATTTTTATACGATTGCGAAAATGAAACGGAGAATCTGAAAGGCAAAATAATACTCGGCAGAACCAATTTAGGAAACATTTAAACAGCAGACTATGACAACTAAATTATCAAACATAACCGCACAATACCGTTCATTTGTCAACGATCAGGTATTAACAGCAGACCAACTCAACACCCTGATTCAGTACTTTGAAGACCAGGGCCGGCTGTCGCGCATTTGTCTGAGCGGAGTTGGAATCGCCTGTGGTTTCCGGGTTTCGATTACCGGAAGTAAAGAAGTCGTTGTTACCCAGGGCTGCGGCATTACTACCGATGGCGACCTGATCCTGTTGCAGCAACCCGCTCCGGAGAAAACGGCACAAATGATCGACATCTCCTCCGTCAGATTCACCCATTTCAAAGCGTTCGAAGACACTAATGTCAGATATGCTCCTTTCTTCAAAGCCAATCAGCAACTTCAGATTTTCGAGCTAATTCCGGATTTTCAGACTCCGAAAACCGACTTTACGTTACTGAACACCCTGCCCGGCATCGAAAAAATGGTTGCCTTGCTGTATCTCGAAGAATTTCCGAAATCACCCGAATTGTGTACAGCTATCGACTGCAACAACCAGGGAATCGAAGAAATTTCGCGGTTGAAGGTGCTGCTCATTTCTGAGGAAGATGCGGCATACATCAATAATACCGACTCGATTTATACCAAACACGCCGTCATGCAGGCATACAAACAACTGCCTGACCCGGCTGTCGGGCGCTTTGTACTGACCAACAACAGCGCAGCCAACCTCAGTAACCTCCGGAAGAGTTTTCATTCGGCCATCTCGTCCAACAATACCATCAACCAGTTAAAAACCGGGATTACGAGTCTGTTCAGTAATTTTGCCGGATTCCTGAATTTGCCGGAAACGATCACCAGCGAATCAATCAATCAACGGATCACACAGCTACTTGGATTTTCGGCATTGGCAATACCACCCGATGTGCAGTACCGCTACGATCTGCTGAAAGACCTGGTGGACACTTACAACGAAATCAAAGAACTTTTACCCGAACTCGAGGCCGAATGCTGTCCCGACATTAAATCTTTTCCCAAACACCTGATGATTGGCCGGCTGAATCCGATGCAGAACGAAGAGACATTCCGCCATTCCTTTTACCATTCGCCCGTCTCCGGAAACGATTTTCAGAACATTTCCAGACTAAACAGCCTGACGATCCGGCTTTTCCTTATGCTATCAGACTATAATATCTCCGGAGACACCGTCAAAATTACACCCTCAAAAAGCAAGCGAACGCTAAGCAAGCGAAGCATTCCGTACTACTACACCATAACCGACCAGCTCATTGACAACTGGGACTTTGAAAAAACAAAACGACTGGTACAGAAAAAAAACCTCAGCTACAACACCACCAAACTTTCGGAAGCGGACCAGATTCAGACACCGCTAAAATTCAATCTGGATAACTTTGACTTTTTCAGGATAGAAGGACATTTAGGAAAATCACCCGTTTCGGCCGAAACTCAGCTAACAGAAATACAATCTTCAAACGGGCTGGATTTTGACTGTTCTTTCTTTGACATCGACACCGACCAATCAGAGCTTCAGCAATTCATCAACCGGAACGACTCGCTGGAACACCTCTCCGGAGTGCCCAAAGGCGGAACATTTGTGGTGCTGAAAAAGGCGAACCTGATTGTGGCCGATTTTGCACTGAGCTATAAATACCGGGCAGAACAGGCCGAGTCGTGCTGCAAAATCTCGGAGTGCAGCTATCCGTGGATCAGCTCCCTGAAGTACCTTAACAACCTGTCACGCAGCTTGCGGGGAACTCAAAGCCGCCGGCAACTGATGCCCAGATTTTACCGCCTGTTTATCTCGCAATATTCCGTTAACGGCATCAGTCTGATCAGCCAGCCGCTCGAAATTGCCATTCCGCTGGAAGAAATTTTTAACGGCCGGATTCATGCAGTTACCCGCAAACTGAATGAACGGTTTCCGACTGGCCTGGTGTTTGATTTTGACCAGAAAAGCAAATTACTGAAGATAAAAAAGCTCAGGGACGACACGTTCACGTTCATGATCAAAGACATCACAACATCAAACACATCGCCGGTTTACACCTATACCGAGAAGGCGTTCCTGCGGAACTCCAGAATCATTCAGGCCAAAGATGTTGTCTGTTCGGACGTGAATCTTCTTCAGGCAAATCTGTACCGACAACTTCACGCCAAATACGACCCGAGAAATAAAGATGACGATTACGGACGCTACGACAACCAATGGAAACGATGGGCTGAGCTGATGGAAAAACTCAAGCACAACAAGCTGTTTAAGGAAATGAAAGCCAAACGTTTCCCGACTAAAGTAACCGAATTGCCTCAGGAAGCTCAGGCTGAGTTGCGCCAGATCAGAGCCGACATTGCCCAAATCAGCTCTTCGGCAAAGGCCTGCCTATCGGGAGACTGGACAAACGGGACTTGGGTTGACACCGCCATGCTGACGTATTATGCCAGAAATCAGAAAAATACGCACGACGACATTGTCCTGTTTATGAAACTCAGAGAAAAGCTACACCAGAAAAAGGGAAAAAGCAGGTATTCTGTATTTGTCGATCCGCTGACCGATGCGCAACTGAAGGCGCTGCAAGCGAAGTATCTGAATAAAGTTGATTTCTACCTGGTAAAATCCATTGGAGAAACAGTCATAGAGTTCTAGAAACGAAAAGGAGTCTCAGTCGATAAATGCTAGCTCGAATGAGACTCCCATGGGGCCGAAAACCAGTGCCAAACTTCACGAAACGAGAAAGAGCAACAGAATAAACCGAAGACCAAACTCAAAACATGATGAAAAGAACCGATCAACCTAAACCCAGTAACCTACTAAAAGGTCTGGTAAATATAGCATCTTTCGGATTAAAAAACAAGAGTTTAAGATATTTTTATCAACATTAATGAAAAACATCAGCCAACACACCATACAACAGATAAATATTGAGGTAAACACAAGCAATGAGCAAAAAGCTCATGAACTAAAAAATGAATCGAATGGGTTCCTGAAAGAAGTTCTGCTGCCAAAGCTCGAGCTTCTCCTGGACCAACTGGAAACTCCGGACAAAACAAAACGATTCGACACCATTAATCTGGAAATCAACATGAAAAAAAACGAAACATTAAACTCATCCATCAATCAGCTCGTCAACCAGCTCATGGAAAAGATTGCAGTTGCTGAAGTTGAGTTTGGTGAACCCGCCCCCGGGGAAATTCGAACTGAGTATTCCGGTGTTCTGAACGAAGCAAAAGGCAATTTTCCGGATGCCGGAAAATCAGGATTCAATCCGGGAAGAGCAAAATCCTCCGGAAAAAGAGCAGATATGGAAAATTCGTTCCTTTATTTCCTGGATTCCGGACAATTGCCCTGGTACTCCAAACCTTCATTAATCGAGGATTTTACGCGCCCGGATACATTCGCCGCGTCCCTGCGGAATGACTTATTTTTACTGAAAATCAAGCAACTTTTCCTTTCAGCGCCCCATGCCAACGAACGGTTTGTACGACAATTCGGTGACGAGATTATTGAAGCACTGATCCGAAGACTCGCAGAAGCAGAAAATATTCACCTTGACGAACTTCAGGCCAAAATTTCGGAAGTCAGTCAAAACCTGAAAGACAGCTTATACAAATTAATTATCCACAAACTCATTCAAGTTGATTTTCAGGACACTCAGTTAAAATACCAGCAATTATACCACGAAATAGAAACCCGAAGCCTTTCAGAAAAAAAAGCAAACGATCAGATCCGGCAAATACTCCGGCTATTCGACTCTGCAGATCCGGATTTTGAAAACCGGTTAAACAACAATCAGCCTAACATGCAAATCACCGCCAGTTTAACCGCAGAAAAGCTATCAGACAAAAAAGAACCGTCGCAAACAACCGAAAATGCGGGACAAAAAAGTCAATACGTCCAAAATGCCGGACTTATTCTGGCACATCCGTTTTTATGGGACCTGTTTTCGCGCACCCAGTGCACCGACGGAAAAAGTTCGCTGCTCCCTGAAAAAAAACAATTGGCAGTTCATTTGCTGCATTATCTGGCAACCGGGCAGGAGCATGAAATGGAATACAACCTGAGCTTCGAAAAGTTTCTTTGCGCCCTGCCTCCCGATGAACCCATCGACCGGAAACTATCCATCCCCGAAACGGATAAAGCAGAATGCAATGATTTGCTTCAATCCATTATCCGTCATTGGCCCGCGCTGAAAAACACCTCGCCTGACGGACTCCGGCAAATGTTTATCCAGCGCGACGGGAAACTGGATTTGCGAAAAATACCTTACAAGCTATCCGTTGAGCGAAAAGCTCAGGATATCCTTCTGGATCAGTTACAATGGAGTATCGCCATCGTAAAGTTGCCCTGGACAAAAGACTTACTATTTACTGAATGGTAGAAACGATGAAAGCAAAAGATAACAAATCAGAGACAAAAAGCCTGAACAACTCGCCCTTTTTCAGCAACCGGAACAGTGCCGGCTTCATAGCCATTCAGGCCAGATTAAATACGGGACAACCCAACGACCAGTACGAAACAGAAGCCAATCAAATGGCCGACATGGTCGTTAAACAAAACATCAGCAAAGGTTCGGGATTCTTTCAGGCTGCCGGAACGAACAGGCAAGTCCTCCCGTCGGGAACGCCTTTCTCCGGAATTGTTGTTCCGCAAGGAATTCAACACGATCCGGAAGATGACGTACAGCCATCAGGCAGAGAAATGATTCAGAAACAAAACATCAAAGAGGATGAAGAAATCCGGGATACTCCCCTGGGGCAAACATTGACCGATCCGACCGTTGAAAACCAGCTAAAAAACAACAAGGGCAAGGGGAACAAACTGAATGCCCCGACCCGGTCGGAAATGGAAAACGGATTTGGAGCCGACTTTAGCCGGATAAATATCCACACCGATGCTACGGCGGTGCAAATGAGCAGGATACTCGGTGCTCAGGCCTTCACCCTCGGGAATGACATCTATTTTAACGCCGGAAAATTCAATCCCGGATCGAACGAAGGAAAACATCTGCTGACTCACGAGCTGACCCACACCATCCAACAATCTGGAATGGTTCCGGTAAATCTGCAATTTACTATCGGCGACGGGCATGATCTGACATCAGCCCGGTTTGCGGGAGATCCGGTACTTGAAGCCTGCCTGGACAATGAGCAAATTCTTCAATCCGGAAACAGTGGCCCTGCAGTTATCCTTATTCAGCAAGCCTTGATTGATGCAGGATTTCCGCTCCCGCGATTTGGTGCTGACGGCGACTTCGGGAACGAAACAAGAACCGCATTGAGAGATTTCCAGCGAACATCAGGTCTGGCAGCCGATGGCAAAGTTGGCCCGGCAACCATGTCAGCACTCGATGCTCTCTTTTCCGGAGGCGCTCCTTCGTTGCCCCCGGCTGTACCCGTTGTTCCGGCTCCTGCCACCCCGCCTGCAGTGACCACCCAAACCATCAGGCAAGCACCCGATGGAAGCCCGGATACCCGAACGACCGTCGGCGTTGGCGAACGTGTGCGGCTAACAGCCAATACATCCGGAACCTGGACTGTTTCAGGCGGCCGTATCATCGGGCTGAACACCGGGGCCAATATCATCTGGGAAGCACCGGCAACGGCCTCAACTCCGACGGTCACCGTGAGCACGCCCGGCGGAACTCAGGTCACTGCATTTACAGTAGTAGCTCCGAATGCACTGAGCATGGTTGTTGCAAGGCATGACGCGATTCCGGTTGGCACCGCCGGAGCCTGTATGATTACCAATGTAACTGTCAATCCGCTGAATGTAAATTTCGGACGGACACAATGGCTCGAAGTTCCGGGGCCGGCAAGTAACGTCACCGGCTACTTCTCAGCCTTCACTGCAGCTCAGCTCAGGCACCATCCCAACCCGAACTACCTGCCGTTTAACGATCAGAATACCGGACTAATCGACCACGCTTCGTGGCACGCGGTCCCGGCGCCATTCTCATTCGGCACCTTCGACTGGGTTGTTCCCAACCGTTATAAAATTGACGGAGAGCCTGACGCCAGAGGTCGATTTTTCGCGAATACCACACAGTCGTTTATTATGTTTCCGGGCGGAACAATGATGATTACCAAAGCCGGAGCTTCTGTTTTTCGGACTATCAACAATTTCATTATCTGATTATGGATGCAAGCATAACGATCGAATTAATGATCAGTCCGGACAAATTTCACCTATCTGAAATTCCTCAATTCCAAATAGGTATAAAAGTCAGCAACAGTCATCTTCAGGAAATCGGTTTTGACTTTGCGGAAACCGTATTGTTGGTGAATCAAAAAAGGAGTATTGCCTGGGATCTGGCAGTTCAGAACGGAACAATTGTGAATACGAAAATACCTCCGCTCGGGAATAAAACTTTGCAATGGGCCCTGGGAGAGGCGCTGTTTGAAACTCCGGGAACCTACAAACTCGAACTCATTGCCGGATCACAAAAATTACAGCGAACGGTCACTGTACAACCAAACAAACTGAAAAATGAGCCAGTTTAAACACTTCACGTTCCTGAAAAACACGATTCAGGCACGCCTGGAAATTGAGTTAAGAGGAATGGACACTAAATTTCCTGAGTACGAAAACGAGGCAAACGACCACTCAGAACTTTCCGGATTTATTCGCCGGAATAAGCTCACATTGCCCGAAACTATTACACTCCTGCTGGCACTGGCGCCCCATTTTTCTCCTGAATTCTACAATTCAATCATTGCTGCCTTCCTGCCAAACGGCGGAGATTTTCCTGAATTCGGGGGTGTAAAAGGCAAAAATCACCGGGGCATTCTGCCTACCGGCGAAACCGTTTTGTTTGTGTTGGCCGGTAGCGACATCGAACAGCGCACAACACTAACGAACCTGTTTTCTGAAGACCATTTCTTTGCCCGCAATGGAGTTTTGTACCTCGAGGACGTGCCGCAAGGCGAACCCCATATGAGCGGAAGACTTATTCTGGAACAAGAATACATCGAATTATTTACTTCAGGCAAAGTATCGAAACCCAGGCTCAGCAGCAACTTCCCGGCACAAATCATCGAAACGGCACTGGAATGGGACGACCTGGTCCTGAACGACAAAACCTCGGATCAAATTTCAGAAATAAAAACCTGGCTGAAACACAACGAAACACTCCTCGACCAATGGGGAATGAGAAGCCGTATAAAACCCGGGTTCCGCGCTCTTTTCTCAGGCCCTTCGGGAACCGGGAAAACGCTCACGGCAAGTCTCCTGGGAAAATACACCAATCGTGATGTGTTCCGGATCGACCTTTCGCTGGTGGTTTCGAAATACATCGGCGAAACGGAAAAAAATCTGTCGCACTTGTTCGATCGTGCCAGAAACAAAAACTGGATACTGTTTTTCGATGAGGCTGATGCACTGTTTGGCAAGCGCACCGGAGTCCGGGATGCTCACGACAAATATGCCAACCAGGAAGTTGCATACCTGTTGCAGCGCATCGAATCGCACGCCGGACTGGTCATACTGGCTTCCAACCTGAAGAATAACATCGACCCGGCATTTACCAGGCGGTTCAACACCATTATTGAGTTCGAGGTCCCTTCTTTTCGGGAAAGGCTGGCCCTTTGGAATAAAAATCTACCTGCCCAGGTAAAACCCGAGAAGCAGATCGACCTGGAAGAGATTGCCCGGAAATACGAAATAAACGGGGCAAACATTGTCAACATTATTCATTATGCCTGCCTGAAAACGATCGAAAAAAAGCGCGACACCATCAGCAACTCCGATTTGCTGGACGGCATTCAAAAAGAATACATCAAAGAAGGCAAGATGGTCAACCTGACCCGATGACAGCCCTTCCGGTTCTCCAACAGCAACACCCAACGAAAAACAGCCACCCCGGTCTGACTGAACAAAATTTCGAAATTATCCGTGTTTTTCTCCTGTTTTCTGCACGCATTTTACTACTTTGCACACAACCTTTCGGATACTCTAAACCAACTTATTTCTTCAGAGTACAAGGGTTTTACACGAAATTTACAAACCTTAAATCAATATACAATGATGAGAAAAAGTATAT
Source organism: Prolixibacteraceae bacterium (assembly GCA_016788685.1). Lineage (GTDB taxonomy): Bacteria > Bacteroidota > Bacteroidia > Bacteroidales > Prolixibacteraceae > Aquipluma. The sequence goes on from JAEUSS010000037.1 coordinate 19,950, forward strand.
TCCTTTTGCTGGTAACCTTTTGTTTTATCTCGGGCCTGTATGCCCAGAGTTTATCTGTTGCCACTTACAACATCAGAAATGAAAATCAGGGAGATGTTTCGAAAGGCAATGGCTGGAAGCAACGCTGCCCGGTGATTACGCAACTTATCCGGTTTCACGATTTTGACATTTTTGGTTCTCAGGAAGTATTAGTCGGCCAGTTAAACGACATGCTTGCACAGTTACCTGGCTACGACTACATCGGCGTTGGCCGGACCGACGGGCTGAATGCCGGGGAATTTTCGCCTGTTTTCTATAAAAAAGACAAACTGACTTTACTAAAATCCGGGACCTTCTGGCTATCGGAAACCACAGATAAACCGAGCGTTGGCTGGGATGCCGCTTTGCCGCGCATTTGTACCTGGGGAAAATTCCAGACGAAAGACGGAGGTGATTCATTTTGGTTTTTCAATCTGCACATGGACCATATCGGCGTCAAAGCCCGCCTGGAAAGTGCCAAACTCGTATATCAGAAAATACAGGCCATGTGCGCCGGAGAGCCCGTTATCCTGACCGGCGACTTTAATGTCGACCAGGCAAGCGAAGGATATAAATTCCTTACCAGCTCCGGAATGTTACAGGACTCGTATGAAACAGCCGGAATACGGTATGCCACCAACGGCACTTTCAATAGTTTTGATCCAAACATGAAAACGAACAGCCGCATTGATCACATTTTCCTCAGTAAAGGCTTTCAGGCCGTACGTTACGGTGTCCTGACAGATTCGTACAGGGCCGAATCAGAAAAGAGTGCCGAAGAAGTCAAATCAAGTCAGTTCCCGAAGGAAGTTTCTCTTTACCAATACGAGTCCAGGATGCCGTCCGATCATTTCCCGGTTCAGGTTGAAGTTAAATTTGTACGCTAAAATTCACGACCTAAATTTTCCCGGAATCAGAAAAGAAATCCGGAACAAGATTCTCCGGAGAATAGCAATACTTAAATACCCGGGCGGCTGTTAACTGTCAGATGTGGTCAACAGCCGCTTTTCCTATGCATGATCCGGCTCTTTTTGCGTTCACACCCTTATGTCCTGATAATTAGCAACTAAACAAACAGTAAAATTCCAAATCACAAACTAAAATGAAACGTATTCTAGTTCTATTTTTTATCGTCTGGACTTTCGCCTCAGTCCGGGCTGCTGTGGTCGACACCATCCAGGTTTACAGCCAGTCGATGCAAAAAAACATTAAATCAGTGATTGTTACACCTGATTCGTATACATCAGGCAAAGCGTTTCCGGTGGTGTACCTGCTGCACGGGTATAGCGGCAATCACCTCGACTGGATCAACAAAGCAAAAGGTTTTGAAAAAGCAGCCGACCTGCACAACCTGATTATTGTTTGCCCTGACGGCAGCTACAGCAGCTGGTACTGGGACAGTCCGGTCGATCCGAAATCGCAGTACGAAACCTTTGTTTCAGGCGAGCTGGTAAAAGCCATCGACGACCGGTACAAAACAATTAAAGACCGAAAAGGGCGGGGAATTACCGGCCTTAGTATGGGTGGTCACGGGGCACTTTACCTGGCCATCAGGCATCAGGATGTATTTGGCACTGCCGGAAGCATGAGCGGCGGTGTTGACATCCGGCCTTTCCCGAACAACTGGGATATGCCCAAACGCCTGGGAACCTATGCCGAATATCCCGAACGCTGGGAAAAGAATACAGTGATTAACATGCTGAATCTGCTGACTCCAAACTCGTTGGCTCTTATCATCGATTGCGGAACCGAAGATTTCTTTTTCAAGGTGAACGAAAACCTGCACCAGCAGTTGCTATACCGCAACATCCCCCATGATTTCATCGTCCGCCCGGGAGCACACAACTGGCCTTACTGGACCAATGCAGTGAAATTTCAAATGCTGTTTATGAGCAACTATTTCAATAATGCCAAATAAATCTCAATCAAGAATAAATTAACTACACAACCAATTCAGGATAAAACTACTCGCACAATGAAAAAAATCCTTTCAACCCTGCTGATTCTCTCAATATTCAGTATCAGCACATTCGCGAAGATTATTCTTCCTTCAGTGTATTCGGACAATATGGTTTTGCAGCAAAATTCAGAAGTCGCCATTTGGGGCTGGGCCGATGCTGCTGAAACTGTCAAAATTGTAACCAGCTGGAACAGCAAGGACACCGTTAAGGTAAAGGCCGACAACAGCGCAGCATGGAAGACAACGATAAAAACCATTGGAGCCGGCGGCCCCTATTCGATACAGATTCTGGGGAGCAGCAAGCTTGAACTAAAGAATGTGATGCTGGGCGAAGTGTGGATCTGCAGCGGCCAATCGAATATGGAATGGAGCGTAAACCATAAAATCATCAACGGCGAAGAAGAAGCGGCCAAAGCGGCCAATCCGAACATCAGGATTTTTCATGTCCGGAAAATTGGTGCCCGGTATCCGCAGCAAACCTGCAACGCAAGCTGGACTGTCAGTTCTCCGGAAACCATGCGTGCAACCAGCTCGGTGGGGTATTTCTTTGCCCGTGAATTGCAACAAAAACTAAATGTTCCGGTTGGAATTATCGTATCGGCATGGGGCGGAACGCCTGCCGAAGTCTGGATCGAAAAAGGCCGCATTGAGACCAACCCGGAACTGAACAAAGCTAAAAACAACGAAAAATACGACTGGTGGCCCAACGATCCCGGCGTATTATACAACTCGATGATCGCGCCGGTCGTTCCATACGGAATTGCGGGAGCCATCTGGTATCAGGGGGAGTCAAACCGCGGAAATCATCCGGTTTATTCGTTGCTGATGAAAACCCTGATTGAAAACTGGCGCAGTGACTTCAAAAAAGATTTCCCATTCTACCAGGTCCAGATTGCTCCTTTTGACTATGGTGCAAACGGCAAATCGGAACGTATCCGCGAACAGCAGGAACTGGTTACCAAAACAGTACCGAATACCGGCATGATTGTCGTTTCGGATCTGGTTGATAACATTAAGGATATTCACCCCCGCAACAAACTGGACGTGGGTAAACGCCTGGCCAATTATGCACTGGCCGAAACATACCAGCAAAATATCGGGGCATACAAAAGTCCGGCGTACGAGTCTGTAAAAGTTGAAAAAGGCAAGCTCCGCGTAACTTTCAGCAATGTTTTAACTGGCTTGAAGTCAACCGGCAAAACACCGGCGAAATTTATGATTGCAGGAGAGGACCAAAACTTTGTTCCGGCAGTAGCGAAAATTGAAGGCGCAACTGTTGTGCTTTCGTCCAAACAGGTAAAAACACCGGTTGCCGCCCGTTTTTGCTTCGACGACACATCCATGCCCGACGTTTTCAGTACCGAAGGACTGCCGCTGGCGCCTTTCAGAACTGACAGCTGGAATAAATAGCACCCGACAACCAAACCTCCAAAGGCATAAATAATCTGAAGTGATATAAAAAAGACAGTGGCTGTTCCTTTCCGGAACAGCCACTGCTTTTTAGATATTTCAACAGCAATAAAACTTAGTGGTGGCCTTCAAACTTGAACGATACCTTCACTTTGGTTC